>JAEUWB010000032.1 GCA_016786595.1 bacterium
GTGGGGTGAGATTAAGGATGGATATGGGGTGGTTGAGATACAGGGGGGATTGGAGGGGGTGGTGGTGTTGAATCAGCATTATTTCCCGGGGTGGAGGGTGTGGGTGGATGGGGTGGAGAGGCCTGTTTTTTTAATGAGTGGGGATGAGTTGGGTAGGGTTGGGGTGTGGGTGGATGGGGTGTCGAGGCGTGTAGAGTTTTTTAGGTAGGTGTGCGTGCTGCTTCTAATACCCTTCTAGGAGCAGGGCTACTTTTTACCCTTCTAGGAGCAGGGCTACTTTTTTACCCTTCTAGGAGCAGGGCTACTTTTTTCAATACCACAAGGAAACATCAGCCAGCTTTCGGCCGAAAATACTAGGTAAGTCAAAATTTATCTAGGAGGCTTGATATGCCAAGAAATCCAAAGTGCTTTTTTAATAATACAGTTCTTGAAATCACTAGCAGTGTCCAAGAAGGTCTTCCAATTACTGTTGCAGCTTATATGGCAGTAATTATTGAAGGAATCTTAGCTGCTGCGTCTGTAAAATATAGTACAACTATTTGCCATTACATTTTCATGGGCAATCATTTTCATATGATTATTGTTGTTAATAATCCAGCAGATGTTCCAAATTTTATGAGATACATAAAAGGTGAGCTCGGTCATGCAATTAATAATCTTTTAGGTAATGAGCAAAAAAGTGTTTGGGTATCAGGATATGATTCTGTGGTTTTACTTGATCCTGCAAAGGTGCTCGATCGGATAGCATATTTTTATCTTAATCCAGTAAGGGCTAATCTTGTTGAAAAATGTAGTGAATATCCTGGTGTATCTAGTTATCGGTCCCTAAGTAGTGGTGTGATGCACAAAACTTGCAAGAAAATTTCACGTGATGCAATTCCGACTCTGCCAATGTCTGACTTAAGTTTCGTCGAACAAGGTGATTTAGCTGATAAATTACTCACTGGTAAGGGGTTAAATTATACTTTGAGTATATTTCCCTGGGCATTTCTTAAGTGTTTTGAGAGCACGGCGAAAACAGACTACAGACTATATTTGAAAGAATTATTGTCTACAATTCAGGACAGAGAGCGTGGATATAGCCTCAATCGTAAGTCTCCAGTGGTTGGAGTCCATGCGCTTCGACTTGAAATTCCGCGTAGGCGTTACGAATCTAAGAGATGCGGTGTTAAAATGATCTGCATGACCCATGATTTAGAGATTAGGAAAAATTTCATTTCTTGGTTCAAAATCCAGGCCGAATCTGCGAGGAAGACTTTTGCTGCATGGAAAGTCGGAGATTTGCATCTAAAGCCACCTCCTGGTTTTTTCGCCCCTGGAGGCATACTTCTAGCGAGCGCGCTGCTGCCGATATTAGTCGGCTAATTGTAGAAAGTAGAATCTAGACAGTAGAATCGCCTAGTTTGTGTAAGGGGAGAGGGGCCGTCTTTGCAAAATTCAATATATGTGAGGTTTTTTTAATGCTATTTAGTGGTTTTGCGAAATTGCGATGATTGATTGACTCTAACTACTGGTTGGTGTGGTGATGGATTATGTGCCGTTACGTCGTGGCCTTCGATTTGCGTTATAGTAGCCCTGCTCCTAGATCTGCTTATGCTTGCTTGAGGAGCTACTACAGTCTCTCGACTTTTATTGCTTGTCCAACTAGCTTGAGCAGAGATGGGCGGTTATTCACGGTCGTCTCAAGTAAAACCTCACGACCCCAAAGAGTCTCCAAGTGCGTGAGAGTCTTCTCCGCATATTCAAGCTGTAAGTCACGTCCATCATGCTCGTGTTTTAAATATAAAGTGCGCCGTCCACCAAAATCAGCATCATGAATCTTTATAATCGGGATCGATCCCATGCCAACATTTTTAACCAATGTCTCTCGAACTTGCTCATAGCTCTCATCGTCAGACACTTTTGTAATCACGCGCTCTTTACCTCGACGCTCATGCTCAAACAGATCTAACTCACGCATAATCTCTGGAGTTAAAAATCGCCTCAAAAACGACGCGTCTCTGTCACTCTCACGCACCTCAAAAATCTTCTTCCGGCCCGGCGAATCATTCTCCGTTGACGGTAATGGTCTTTTCTCTACACGATACTCTTGGCCAGTTTTGCCCTCATTCCAACGCTGTTCAATGTTGTTCCAAATGATAAAACCTAAATGATATGGGTTTAATCCCCCCGGCGTTGGACGTAATACCTGATTATGTCTCACAATAAACTCAAGATGATACTGCTCCGGTAGCCTCAATTCCTGAATCAACTTGTAGTGCCAATAACTTGCCCAGCCCTCGTTCATAATCTTGGTTTCAATTTGCGGAATAAAATATTCAGCTTCCTGATCTACTATCGAAACTAAATCACGTTCCCAGGAGTTTAAAACACTGCTGTGCTTTGCAATAAAATCAAGCACATTCTGCTCAGGCTCGATCGGAAACTTATCAATGTTTGCACTCTGCCTCTCAACCTGTGGGTGAATCTCTGCATATTGATCACGTGGTGGATTTGCACGGTCAATCTCACGCTTCACCGCCTCCACATGTGAAAGCTTTCTAATGCCGGGATTACGCGTGCGCTGCAAGGAAAGTGCATGCGCCGAATCTAAAATCCTCTCCACTGCGTTAATTCCAATTGAAGGATCTTCAATATAGCTACGCACCCGCTTGGCATGATTCTTGAACATCTCAATTACGTACGGCGCATTCGTTCCAAGTCGAAACATGAAATTATTTGCGAAAAAGTCATTATGCCCATAAACATGCGCAATTGTTAAAATATGCAATAAATCAGTGTTGTCTCGCATTAAGTAGGCAATGCAAGGACTAGAGTTGATCACCATCTCATAGGGCAATCCGCCTACGCCATAATCATACATCGTCTTTTGAATTTCATAGGTCTTCCCATAGGACCAGTGCGAGTATCGAGAAGGCATCCCAGAATAGGCCATGTAGCCAATCATCTCGAAATGATCGCAGATTTCAAATTCCTGCGGATAACACTTGAGGCCATAACGATCCACTAATGCTCTTACTTTGTTATCCCAGTCCTCTAAGTCTTGTAGATTTAATGACATAATTTGCTTCTTGAAATTTTACTTCTGCGCGGCAGTTCCACTCTGTCCAGTTTGAATTGCCGGTCGCATCGTTACGTCCTTCATCATAAAGGCCTTAAACGCAGCCCAAAGGTCGTCCTTCTTTTCAATCACAGCTGAAAAAAAGTTTGCCTTGTCAATATTTTGAAAAACCTCAAGCATGCTACCACTATAATATGCACTACCTGAAGGCTTGATTTCGCCGTATCCGAATAAGTTACAGACATCACAAAGCTCCTTTGCCGTCTCTAGCGCCTTCTCATTATCACTATAGAAGTTGTCACCATCTGAACAATGAAAAGCGTAAATGTTCCAAAGCGTAGGGTGATAGCGTGCATAAATCACTTCTAAAGCCTTGCTATAACCGGAAGAAATATAAGTTCCGCCTGACTCAACCTTATGGAAAAATTCCTGCTCCGTGACTTCTTTGGCATCGGTATGATGGGCAATGAATACGAGTTCAACTTGCTCGTATTTCATGCGCACAAACTGAAAAAGTAAAAAGTAAAAGCTTCTTGCTAAGTATTTCTT
The DNA here is from genome assembly GCA_016786595.1 of bacterium. Taxonomy (NCBI): domain Bacteria; species bacterium. The sequence goes on from JAEUWB010000032.1 coordinate 3,611, forward strand.
TACCGTTCCCATCGAACCAGAAGTGTCCATAATGCAAATTACAACAGCATTCGACTGCAAGCGCGTGTCAGTAGTAATATGGTGATAGCGCATGTCGTCATGGTGGAAAGGGAAGCGCCTGTCTTCAGCATCAAAATCTTGATCAACACGATTCTTTTTAACAGCAAGTAAGCGTTTGATACGATTTCTTGCTGTGCGCCGCTTATCTAAGCGTGCCTGAATACCTTCCTTGCGAAATCCGTGACGCTTTGTTGAGCGATTGGATTCGAGCTGGCGCAGTGCTTTCTTCTGTAAATCTGGTAGCTCAAGATCCTCAAACATAATTTCCGTAAGTTCTTCTAAGCTTACGTCGGTTTCAAATGCATCAACCCCTGGATCACTTCCTGCTTGCCCAGCAGCATCAGGTTGGCCGGGCTGACCCTTATCGACGACATCTCCCGGCTTAGATTCACCATTTCCTTGCGCCACTCCAGGAGAATTCTCACCGTAAATAAAGCGGTACTCTTTAATTGAACGAATCGGGACCTTAATGATTTTATCCTTGTTCGTCCCAATGATTGACTCTTCGGAAAGGATATCTGAGATATTGTTACGAATGTATTCACGAACTTTTTGACGATGTCGAGCACGGTCGCGAGCACTACGGTCGCTACGTTTATCCTCGGAAACATGTGGTCTAAAGATTGCGCCCATTTTATCGATTTAACTCTCCACGCAAATTAATGGGGATTAAGTTTGAGCTTGAGACAAGTTTGAGTAACGGGAATTTTTTCGATGCCGACTTTATTGTAATAAACGAGGCGAAGAAAAAATGTCCCGTGACGAAAAAATTGGCCAAGATCAACGTTAATCCTTCCAGAGATTGTTAGCAGCGTATTTTAGTATTACGTCAACTGATGCTGGCGGATAACCATTAGCGATTAGCTGCTCCACCATCGTGTCGTATTTCTTTTGTTGCTCCGCATCACGCGTGCGTGAACGTGTAATGATACGCGAGATATCGCGCACACTAGTCATTAACTTCTTCTCGATTGCGTCTTTAAGTGGTTCATAACTTTCATAGTGAACCTTCTCGCCACGCCGGCCGATCGACCAGAGATAGGCAATAACCTCCTGCCTAAAACCATCTGCTGCAGTGCCGATAATTCCAATCTGCTCTTCAATTGACTTCAAGAAAGCCTCATCTGGCTCGAGTTCCTCTTGCGTATTGCGGTCTTTTACCCGCTTTTTCGTAACATACGCTTCGGCATGATCAAGGTAATTCTGGAAAAGGGAGTCTGCCTGTTCTTGATATGAATAGACAAAGGCCTTGGTGATTTCCTTCTCGAGAATCTGCAGATACTCTTTGTGAATTACATCTCGTAATAGTTCAAGATAATGTTTCTTCGTGTCTTCTGGAAGTTCAGCCTCTTTAACCATGGCAATCAATGATTCACGGACATTGAGTGGGTGGATGCAATTATTCTCAATGTTGTCTGAAAGCGCGTTATCTAGAGCTTTCATGATGAAGCGCGTTGAGATACCATCCATGCCCTCGCGTTTAGCTTCTTCACGTAACTCTTGGACATCGATTTTCTTGGTTTTGCCTTTCTCTACAACTTCTTCACCGTTATAGAGCTTAAGTTTGGTAAGTAGATCGCACTTCGAAGTTGGCTCAAGTCGTGTAAGAATTGCAAAAATTGATGCCATCTCGATCGTATGTGGTGCTATGTCAGCCTTGAAGTTCGATTGGCGTATGATTTTTTGGTAAATCTTGACTTCCTCAGAAACGCGTAAGTTATAAGGCACGCGCACCACCACAATACGGTCGAGAATTGCTTCATTTGTGTGGTCAGCTTTAAATTTTTTCCACTCGGCTTCGTTGGAGTGGGCTACAATACAGAGGTCACAGTAAATCATGCCGTGTCGTCCCGGGGCAGGAATCGATTTTTCCTGCGTTGCGGTAATCATCGCATGTAAGTACTCTGTCTCGTTTTTAAAGACTTCAATAAACTCAACAAGTCCACGGTTACCAACGTTCAGTGCTCCGCTTAAGTCAAGCACTCGGGGATCGCCTTCAGAATATAAATCCAACTTGGAAATATCTTCACTACCGATCAATACACTTGTGTCTTGGTTATTCGGATCAACTGGAGGGACGACACCAATACCAACGCGGTTACGGCGGCTGAAGTTTACGGTTTTAACTGGAAACTCTTCCCACTTGCCGTTAAATTCACTCTTTAAGCGGTAGCGACAAATTGGACAGACATCGCCTTCGATTTGTACACCAAGCTCAGCCTCAAATTGTGGGCGTAAATGTCGTGGCACTAAGTGTAAGGGCTCTTCATTCATTGGGCAACCATCAAGAGCGTAAATTGGAGCAATCCGCTCTAAGCCGCGTTTTAGTTCTTCGATCAGTGAACTTTTACCTGAACCAACAGGTCCAACCAAGTAGAGCACCTGGCGACTTTCTTCTCCCTTGAGTGAGGCAGAGTGCAAGTAGCGCACCATTGCGCTGATTGTATTTTCCATGCCGAAAAAACGTTCAGCGAAAAATTTATAATTTTTAACACTTTGATTTTTGAAAATACGTGAGAGGCGAGAATCCTCTTCTATGTTTACTTCGTCAATTCCCATATCTTTAATCATCGCGTAAATGCGCGAGTGAGCAAGTTGGGTAAGGTTGGGATTTTTTTTAATTACGTCTAGATATTCTAGGACGGTGCCCTTCCACTGATGTTTTTTCTGAGTCTCTCTGTCTTTCTCGATAATACTTTTAAATTCGTTTGCATGACTTTGAGCCATAGAAAATCCTCCATCTACTCAGTATTGGATTAATTCAGTATAGTTAATGGTTACAGTTAAAGTATCGACAGACAAGAAAAGTTTCTTTACGGATAAAAATCGGCTAAAATCATCGATTAATACATTGAATTTATTGTTGATATCTTCGATCGTGCAAATGTTTGTATCAGAAACGGCAATTTTAAAACAATTTCCCTTATAACTTAACTAAATCCCAGAGAATTAAGCACTATCGTAAGCGAGCTTGGTGTAAAAGGCTTCTCGAGCACTGCTGCTGCACCATCAACGCCTCCCATCTCTTCCAGTTCCTGGATAGAATTAGCAGAAAGAAAAACAACTTTTGTACCAAGCCCAGCAACTTCTAGCGCTAAGCTCTTAATCCGATCCTTTCCAAGGCCATCCGGAAGTTGATTATCAATGAAAATTAGTGCGTAGGGGGAGGTTGCAGAGTCTGAAACGCTTTTGTTCCCGCTAGCTAAATTATAGCTTGAGTCAACAACCCATGAACGCGCCTCCAGTAATGCGCCCAAAATATCGTGCACAACTGGATCATCGTCAATGATCAGTGCCTTTAAATTCATACATACACCTAGCTCGTAGCAAACTATACTAGTTCTTGTTTGGAAAGTGTGAAACTATTAGTGTGATTTTATATTAACTATATCTTATTTGAAATGCTTATGAGTAATGACACTATTTTTCATAAAATTATTCGCAAGGAAATCCCCACTGAAATTATCTTTGAAGATGACCAAGTGATTGTGATTAAGGATATTAGTCCACAAGCACCGATTCATTTACTGGGTATCCCTAAGGAAAGTATTGCCTCTATGCGTGAAGCCAGGCCAGAAAACTCCAATGTCCTCGGGCAGTTACTGATCAGGCTGAGTGAAATAGCAACTAAGCTTGGGTTGAATGACCGCGGCTATCGGCTTGTGATAAACTCTGGACCGGATGCGCAGCAAACTGTCTTTCAGTTGCATGTCCACTTGCTAGCCGGCAGGGAATTCACTTGGCCTCCGGGATAAATCCAAAGCCAAGAACTAATCAAAGGAAAGGATCGCAGATGGGTTTTGTAAACATTGAAATTAAAGACAGCGTTGCTACGCTTACAATAAACCGAGCCGAGCAGTTAAATGCGCTTAGTTCTGAAGTGCTTGGAGAAATTGAAGCTGTGCTATCAGAACTAGATCTTTCTCGCGCTAAATTACTGGTCTTCTGCTCAGCCGGAGAAAAGGCCTTCATTGCTGGCGCAGATATTAAACAGATGTCGAGTTTGTCAGTCGAAAGTGTCGAGGATTTTATTGCCCTTGGTAACCGGGTAATGAATCTAATTCAGGGTCTCGATCTGGTCACAATTGCAGTGCTACAGGGAGCTGCCCTTGGCGGAGGTCTAGAGCTTGCATTAGCTTGTGACTTAATTGTCTCGAGTAAGCACGCCAAGCTTGGCCAACCAGAGGTGAATTTAGGATTAATTCCTGGTTTCGGCGGCACGCAGCGTCTTGCGCTACGGACAGGTATTGGCCGAGCGCGACGTTTAATCCTCACTGCGCAAGTTATTACTGCAGAAGAAGCATTGCACATGGGTTTGGTTGACTATTGCGTCGAGGCAGATGCGTTGCAGACAACCGTTTCAGAACTAACCAAAACATTACTCTCCAAAGGACCACTTGCACTAGCTGCGGCCAAGAAAGCACTCTCTGGGCTCTATATGGAGAATCTCGAAAACGGTTTATGTCTAGAGCAGGAGCTTTTTTGCGATTTGTTTAGCTATCAAGATACCAAAGAAGGACTGACGGCATTTCTAGAAAAACGTAAAGCAAATTTCCAAGGCAAGTAAGGCGATGAACAATAGCTACGAGGTAATTTTAACAGAAGAGCAACGCATGATTCGTGACACCGTGCGCGCCTTTGCCGAGAAAGAAGTCCGCCCACTGGCAAGAAAAATTGATGCCGATCATTACTTCCCTCAGGAATTAATTCCTAAACTCGCAGAAAATGGCTTTCTTGGTGTTAATGTTAGCGAAAATTATTCAGGCGCAGGACTTGATTACGTCAGTTATAGCATCATCGTTGAAGAATTGGCGCGTGTCTGTGCTTCAACGAGTGTGATCGTGAGTGCTCACAACTCGCTTTGTCTCTCACCAATTAATTCTTTTGGGTCTGACGCGCAAAAGAAAAAATATTTACCCGCGCTCGCAAGCGGTAAGCAGCTCGGTTGTTTTGCCCTGAGCGAGCCAGGCACAGGCAGTGACGCGACACGCCAAACCTGCACGGCTAAGCGTAACGGAAGTGAGTGGGTGATTAATGGAGTGAAAAACTGGATTACAAATGCACCGGTATCTGATACGTGCGTCCTTTTTGCGATGCAAAATCCAGAACTTGGCGCAAAGGGCATTGTCGCCTTGATTATTGAATTAAAACAAGACCAGGGTATTACCATCGGCAAACTTGAAGATAAACTTGGCATCTGTGGTTCGCCAACTGCAAGTATTAGCTTTGACGATGTTCATGTGCCAGCTGACCGACTACTGGGTCAAGAAGCTGACGGGTTTAAAATTGCCATGCAAACGCTCGATGGTGGGCGTTGTGGGATCGCAGCGCAAGCAACTGGCATTGCCCAGGCTGCTCTCGATGATGCCTTAAGATACTCAACTGAGCGCAAAGCCTTCGGCAAGGAAATTTCCGAACATCAGTCAATTCAGAATTATCTGGCTGATATGAGTGTGCGTGTCAGTGCAGCGCGCCTCTTAACCTGGCAGGCCTCGAGTCTAAAGGACAAAAAGCTCCCCTACGGGCGCGAAGCTGCACAAGCTAAGCTTTTTGCCTCTGAGGCCTCTGTGGAAAACGCTTTGAAGGCGATTCAAATTCATGGCGGCTATGGCTATGTAAAAGAATTTAATGTGGAACGTTACCTGCGTGATGCAAAAATTACTGAAATTTACGAAGGCACAAGTGAGATCCAGCGCCTAGTAATTGCACGCAGTCTGCTTAAGGATGGTTTGTAAAAATGGCTAAAATTAATGCCGAGCGCTTAGCGCGTTTTAGTACGATCTCTGACAT
>JAEUWB010000033.1 GCA_016786595.1 bacterium
GGGGTTCCGTCCCGGCAAAGCACCTAAGGAACTTGTGCAAAAGCTCTACAATGGCACAATCCATGAAGACGTGATGAATCATCTCGTGACCGAAGCCTATCGCACGGCAATTAAAGACCATGATTTACGTGTCGTCGGAGAACCTCGTTTTGAGTTTGGCGATGTCGATGCCGCAAAAGATCTCTCCTTTTCGGCTGAGGTGGAAGTTGCCCCAGAACCAAAAATCAATGATTACTTTGGCATTAAATTTGACGCGGAATTACTACCCGAAGAAATCACTGACAGCGACCTCGATCAGGCCCTGGAGCAAGTGCGCCAAAGTTTTGCAGCTTTTGAGCAAGCCCCGGCTGACACTGTCGCTGAACTTGGTCATATCGCTACCGTAACTTATCAAGGCGAATTAAATGACGGTACTCCAGAAGATGGCAGACATGTAACTGAAATTGGCAAAAATATTCTTCACGCTGACGTTGAAAAAGCACTGATCGGAATGAAAGCTGGCGAACAAAAACAAGTTACAGCAACTTTCCCTGAAGACGATCAAGTTGCCAGTCGTGCCGGAAAAACAATTAACTGCACTGTGACCTTGGAGCGCTTGGACCTTAAAAAATTATCTCCAATTGACGATGAACTCGCGAAGCGCGCACGCCTGGGCGAAACAGTTAGCGAGATGAAAGAGCAGCTCGAGCAGCGTCAAACTCAGCACGTTAAATCAACCAACGACCGCACACTACGCGAGAAGCTTTTTGATGCAATCGTGGCAAAAAACCCCTTCGTTGTTCCGGAAGCAATGGTCCTTGAGGAGATCCGTGAAATGCTTTTTGAGATGGGAGCACTTGATCGGCGTAAACGCGAATCTTACTCAATGGATCTTTCTAGTGTGAAGGACTCCTTCCTTGCTCCAGCTACAGCTCGAGTTCAACGTTTTATAGCCCTTGAGCAAATTATTAAGCAGGAAAATTATAGTGTTGATGCTGAAGCGGTTGAAACATGGGTCGCGAATGAAGCAGTAGAACACAACATGACAGTTGAGGCCGTAAAGAAGTCTTTAGGATTACCGGAAAGATTACCTGTTGTTAAAAACATGGTTGCTCGCCATAAGATGGTAGAAATGCTTTTGGAGCAAGCGCAGGTTAATAAAACCTTCGTGAAACCTGAAGCAGAGAAGAGCACAAAGAAAACAAAGTCTAAGAAATAATTATTACTAAGGATTAGCTTATGGGTCTCAGCGCAAACTACTATATTCCATATGTGATCGAGCAGACCGGACGTGGAGAACGGTCCTACGACATTTATTCTCGCTTACTGAAAGATCGCATTGTTTTCCTCGGCTCTGAAGTCAATGATACAGTTGCAAATCTAATTACTGCGCAGTTTTTATTTCTTGAAAGCGAAGACCCAGAAAAAGATATTTTCCTGTATATTAACTCGCCAGGCGGATCGGTCACAGCCGGCATGGCAATTTACGATACCATGCAGTATATCCGACCCGATGTTTCAACCTTGTGCTTAGGCCAAGCCGCTAGCATGGGCGCATTCCTGCTCGCTGCAGGGGCAAAAGGTAAGCGTTCTGCTTTGCCACACTCGCGCATTATGATTCACCAGCCGCTAGGAGGATTCCAGGGACAAGTTTCTGATGTAGAGATTCATGCGCGCGAAATGTCACGCATGAAGCGAGAGTTAAACGAAATTCTCGCCAAACACTGCGGAAAAAATGTTGATGTATTATCCAAAGACAGCGACCGCGATTATTTTATGTCAAGCACTGATGCGAAAGAATATGGCTTGATTGATCAAGTTGTCGTCGAACGTCCCCGTGCTCTAAAATAGTGCCCTAGGCTACTGTAAACACTTAGCAAGCTGGTTCTGCCTTAAAGTAAAAAAAACTATAAAGATCTGCATCTAAGGCTTGGCCTGAAGCCAGTGATTCAGGTATAATAGACTTTAGCGATGATGCTGATTGCGTAAAGATGTAATCTCCGCGCAATCATTGCGTGGCACCGAATCCACATTCCGGTGTCGAGGATAGATAATTGAGTTTAAGGAGCGGACGGTGGCAAAGGGTCAGGGTTCTCTAGTTTGTAGTTTTTGCGGCAAAAGCCAGGAAGAAGTGCGTAAGCTTATCGCAGGACCTGAGGTCTATATTTGTGATGAGTGCATTGACCTTTGTAACGATATTATCATCGAAGAAGTAGATGATAATGCCGGCGCTAACCGCGGCCCTGAATTACCAAAGCCCAAAGAAATTAGAGCCTTTCTTGATAACTATGTAATCGGTCAAGATCGCGCCAAAAAGATTTTAGCTGTTGCTGTTTACAATCACTATAAGCGTCTGAATAACCATCAGGCCAAGGCCGAAGTAGAAATTGCTAAATCAAATATTATGCTAATTGGTCCAACCGGATCGGGGAAAACGCTCTTGGCTCAGACTTTAGCACGTTATCTCGATGTGCCTTTTACAATTGCTGACGCAACAAATTTAACTGAGGCCGGCTACGTTGGTGAAGACGTGGAAAATATTATTCTTAATTTATTGCAAGCCTCTGACTACGATGTCGAACGTGCGCAACGTGGCATTGTTTACATTGACGAAATCGATAAAATTGCCAAGAAAACCGAAAACCCCTCGATTACCCGCGACGTATCTGGGGAAGGCGTGCAACAAGCGTTGTTGAAAATCCTTGAAGGTACCAAGGCTAGTATTCCTCCAAAGGGTGGACGTAAGCATCCACAGCAAGAATTTTTACAAGTTGATACTTCGCATATTTTATTTATCTGTGGCGGGGCTTTTGTTGGGCTCGAAGATGTTATTAAGCGCCGATCGCACGGCAGTGCACTTGGTTTCGCTACTGAGCCAAAGCAGAGTCAAGCTAAGGGAAAGTCACTGCATGATGTGCAGTCGTATGATCTCTTACGTTACGGCCTTATTCCAGAATTTGTTGGTCGCTTGCCTGTGATTGCAACTCTCGATGAGCTCGATGAGCCTGCACTTGTGCAGATTCTAATGGAGCCAAAAAATGCTCTGACTAAGCAGTACCAGAAACTCTTCGACATGGAAGGCGTAAAATTGAAATTCACAGATGAAGCAATTAAGGCGCTAGCCAAGCAAGCACTCGAGCGCAAGCTCGGAGCTCGAGGGCTGAGGGCAATTCTTGAGGAAACAATGCTCGATATCATGTACGAACTCCCGTCGCAAAAGGACATCAAAGAAGTCGTGATCTCTGGGGAAACGATCAAACGCGGAGAGTCGCCGCTGATTGTGTACGAACATCAAGCCGAGTCTGCTTGATTATAAAGGGCGATCCTGGCCAATCTCGTCGTCACGGGAAATCGCCCAAAATCCTCGTTTATATCATATAAAGTCCGGTTTTGGACGATTCCCGTTCCTCGATCTTGTCTCAGCCTCGCCCTTTATAATCAAGCATCCACGACTGATAGAATGTAATTGTAATTGATGTTTAAAATACATGTGATTCATCAATTATCCATCTCTCTACTGGCGCTTTCTCTAATTGATTATTATTTAAGGACTATTATTTGTTGTCTACGCATCTTAATGCTGTAATCAGAATTCTGCGTTAAGGTGTAAATGAAGAAAAAAGATATGGCTGAAAATTACAATCCGATTCCCTTATTAGCTCTCCGCGACATCATTATTTTCCCGCAAATGGTAGTCCCACTTTTTGTCGGCCGTGAAAAGAGTGTGCGCGCACTGGAAGAAGCGGAGCGCTTGAAAAAACCAATCATGCTTGCGGCGCAACGTGACGCTAAAACTCACCATCCAGGAGCAGACGATATCTATACTGTCGGCACACTTGGTGAAGTCATGCAAATGATGAAACTTGCTGACGGCACAGTTAAGGTTTTGGTTGAAGGTAAGAAGCGAGCAAAAATTGAACGCTACCATGAATCCGACCAGTTCTTCCTTGTCGATGTAGCGGAGCTTCCCGAAGTTGTAGATCTGACAGCGGAGCTTAAAGCTTTGATGCGTTCGGTTACGTCTTCATTTGAGACCTACGTAAAGCTGGGCAAAAAAATTAGCCCAGAGATGATCCACCAGATCCATGCGATCGAAGATCCGTTTCGCCTTGCCGATGCAGTGATCGTGCATCTCAATATCAAGCTCGAAGAAAAGCAAGACATTCTGGAAACGAACAGTGCTTCAGAGCGTCTGGAAAAAATCTTCGGTCATATGAAGTCTGAAATTGAGATTCTCCAAGTTGAAAAGCGTATTCGCACACGCGTTAAGAAACAGATGGAAAAGACTCAGAAAGAGTACTATCTAAACGAGCAAATGCGTGCGATTCAAAAAGAACTCGGGGAGAAGGACGATTTCCGCAACGAAATTCAAGAACTAGAAGATAAGCTCAAGGCTAAGCAAATGCCTGATGATGCCCGCATTAAAACCGAGAACGAAATCAAGAAACTCAAGATGATGTCGCCAATGTCAGCCGAAGCTACGGTTGTCAGAAATTATGTCGATTGGATGTTGTCACTGCCTTGGAATGAATATTCCGAAGAAAAGCTCGACATGGCCGAAGCTGAGACAATTCTTGATGATGATCACTTTGGCTTAATCCGCGTTAAAGAGCGTATTCTTGAATACCTAGCGGTGCATAAGCTTGTCGGAAAAATCAAAGGACCAATTCTTTGCTTGGTTGGCCCTCCAGGAGTAGGTAAGACCTCGCTCGGTAAATCAATTGCTAAGTCTACAGGGCGTGAGTTTGTGCGCGTGGCGCTTGGTGGCGTGCGTGATGAAGCCGAAGTCCGTGGGCACCGTCGCACATATATTGGTGCTTTGCCGGGTAAAGTTATTCAATCGCTTAAACGCGCTGGGAAAAGTAACCCAGTATTTTTGCTTGATGAAGTCGATAAAATGTCAGCAGACTTCCGCGGAGATCCATCTTCTGCGCTACTCGAAGTGCTCGACCCAGAACAAAATGACAAGTTTAACGACCATTATCTCGACATGGATTATGACTTGTCGCGCATTATGTTCATTACTACTGCAAACTCACTTTCCACTATTCCACGGCCACTACTTGACCGTATGGAAGTAATCCAAATTCCTGGTTACACTGAACTTGAAAAATTGCAGATTTGTAAAAAATATCTTGTGCCGAAGTCACTAGAAAAACATGGCTTGAAGGATATCAACGCGGATATTTCTGACGATGCACTGCTTGGCGTAATTCGCCACTATACTCGCGAATCTGGAGTAAGAAGTCTGGAGCGCGCAGTTGATGGTATTTGCCGCAAGATTGCCGTCAGCATCGTTAAGCATGGTCCTGAGGCATGTGAGAAAGTTACCGGTGAAAATCTAGAGAAATATCTAGGGATTCAGAAATTTAAATACGGCATTCAAGAACCAGAGAATCAAGTTGGCGTTGCTCAAGGCTTAGCCTGGACGGAAATGGGCGGCGAATTGCTGTTGATCGAAGTCGCTATCGTTCCCGGACGTGGGCGCTTAATGATTACAGGTAAGCTTGGCGAAGTCATGCAAGAATCAGCTCAGGCCGCATTCATGTATGTGCGCTCGCGCGCTCATTTCCTAGGCCTGCCTAAAGACTTTTACTCCAAAATCGACTTACATATCCACGTGCCTGAAGGCGCAATTCCGAAAGACGGCCCTTCTGCCGGCGTGACTATGGTTACAGCAATTACTTCAGCCCTTACGGGCGTACCAGTTGACAGAAGTATTGCGATGACTGGCGAAATTACGCTGCGCGGGCGAGTGCTCACCATTGGCGGACTTAAAGAAAAAATCCTCGCGGCGCACCGTGGTGGAATTAAGCGCATTTTAATTCCGAAGGAAAATGAACGCGACATTGAGGAAATCCCAGAGTCAGTACGTGCCGACATCGAAATTATTGGTGTTAGTCATGCCGATGAAGTCATCCGCGAAGCATTGGTGATCGAAGACAAAACGCGTCTTGATACCTTGCTTACAGCACGCACAGAACGTCACCTCGAATTATACGGTAAGGGCGAGCCTGAGGGCGAACCTCAAAACTCAACAACCCGTAAAAATGAAGGCGAAGGCCAAGAAGATGGAGCTGTTGTCAGGCATTAGGGAAACATCTTGAGCTGCAATTAGGTTCTCCTTTTTTGCAGCTCAACTAGGGAAGCACTGATTAACTGCAATCTTGGCTAAGATCTTCTACCAAATCAGCTTCGACTGACACCTTGTTACAGTAGATTTATGCAAGCCTTGTTTTTGCAATAATGTGCGGCGGCCTAATTAACTAATTAATTATCTGTCATTACGAAGGAGCGAAGCGCCTGCGGCAATCTGTTTGCGTTTCCTGTCATTGTGAGGAACAACGTGACCTATTCGACTTGCTCAAGGCAGGCTCCGCAATCTGTTCACCGGTAAACAATACTTTCTCGTGCTAAGTGAACAGATTGCTTCACTTCGTTCGCAATGACCCGAGACGCATGGAAAATACCTATCTCCTACCTATTTAAATCCTAAAAAATCCCTAATAAATTCTAGTAGTTTACAAAAATTTAACGAAATGATTTAACAACGAGCTTCCGCTAGTTGGTTATTTCTTCTCCTACGGAGAAGGTTAACAGCTGGGGAGCATCAGCCTACAGAATTCCTTGTTTTGCCTGGCGGCAAAACGATGTAAGGCCGATGCAGAAAATTTATGGGCGGTTAGCACTTCTCCTGCTGAGAAGGTTAACAGCTGGGGAGCATCAGCCTACAGAATTCCTTGTTTTGCCTGGCGGCAAAACGATGTAAGGCCGATGCAGAAAATTTATGGGCGGTTAGCTCAGCTGGGAGAGCATCGGCCTTACAAGCCGAGGGTCGCAGGTTCGAGCCCTGCACCGCCCACCACTTACTTTTTCCCCAAAAAGAAAAAGTAAAACGAATTTTGATTGCCTGACAAAATTCGCTATAACCAACAGGCATTTGGCATAGGGGGTGCCCACTAGTGGGAGTAAGTAGTTCAGTTGGTTACTGAGTTACTGGCTGAGCTAAAGCTCAGCATGCCGGCCTGTCCTAGCGACAAAGTCGCTAGCAAACAAGCAAAGCTTGTTTGGTCGGAGGTCGCAGCCGTCAGCACATAGTGCTGACAAAATAACTGGGTGAGTCCCGTCCGCCTGAAAGCGGGGTCATCGGAAAATAATTTCAGGCATTTGGCATAGGGGGTGGTAGTTCAGTTGGTTAGAACGCCGGCCTGTCACGTCGGAGGTCGCGGGTTCGAGTCCCGTCCGCCCCGCCAATTTTTTAGATGAATTGCGAGCACGGGACTCGAACCCCGTGCAAGCGGAGCGAGCACAAAGGGAACTGCGAGTCAGTTGCTGCTTTGCAGCAACGCCCGTCCGCCCCGCCAATTTTTCTCATTTCTCCTAGAGTAGAAGTATTTTTCCATCACGTTATTAGCTCAAGTAGTTACCAACGTGTTGGTGCATGAGAACTTAGGTTTTTAGTGTTCACTCGTTTTTAGGAGGAAACAATGGCAAATTACAAATGGCCCGAGGATTACAAGGGCTTTGTTGAAGCCATTGTTTTAAACCCGAGCCCAAAAATTTTTCACACTATCGTAGGTCATTTCTTTGAAGAGTCTGCAGCTGCCTTGTGGAGGATTACGGACTTGCTGTTGCAGGATCCAAATTGCATTTCCGAAGTGGGTGACTTGTCAGAATTCAAGCTGGCTCAAGCTGAGCACACGCGTGTTTGCTATGAGTGGAAAATGATTGGAGCTAAAAGCGCTCCATACATCTATCTCAGACGTAGCATGAATGCGCTTGTTAATGGCGAGTCGATTGAAAACGGCCCGGTCTTAGAAGTCATACTTTGTCGTTTAACTTCAGGAGAGCATGCGAACTCCGTCGTTATTCAAGTTGGCTGGACGCTAAGCGATCGCCGCCGCGCCTTGTCTTGGTTGCAGGCGCATCGATTAGCAATTGCTTTAGGCCTCGTAATTAGTCCAAGCGACTTTGAAAAGGTGCAAGAACTTAGAGCTGGATGGTCCAGGGATGCTCAGATTGCGGTTGTTCGCGCATGGGAAAGACATCAGCTAGGTAGCGAGGTCTTTTTTGTGGTTTGCGACAATCATGAGCATTTTAATAACTCAGAAGTGGGTATATCGAGATAGGTTTTTTAAGAAAATTGATCTCCTGCACCCACTTATTTGGTAGGTTCGATTTATTTCTAAACAGGAAGGTTTGTCCGCTTCGAAAAACCTTCACTGCATTGCTTGCTTTACTGACTCATCATGCCCATGATCCGATCGGCAAGTTCTTTCGGATCGTGATGATGGGGGAAGAGGCCCATTGACTGAGTCAATTCGTAAACAAGCTGCGCTCCCATTCCAGCCTTCCTTTCTTCTGGTCCTGCAATCAGCACAAGCACATCATTGGCAGCAGCAAGGGGTGCGATTTTTGTTCTAAACTCCTCGCACGTCGTCCAAGTGTTGGGCTTGACCGTCACCACCGTGAGCTTGCCGTGTTCAACCGCACTTGGATCAAAATCCTCAAATGCGATTGGCCCGACATTGGGAATGCCTTCTTGCAAGAGTCGCATTCCTTCTTGTAGGAACCGATCCTGTTCAGTTGGCTCACCTTCGGGATGTTCTTGCTCCTTGAGCGTGTCGAAAGGGGCAAGAATGACGACGAGTGTTTGTGGTTTTGGTTCTGACATACGATTTTACGTTTCTCCGATTCACTTTGGCCCGAGGGCCTCGACAAGATCCATTCTCGAGGCGCCCAGGCTATATAGTTTCAGAGATGTCAGGGATAAAACATTTCGCGGACAAACTTCGCGAGGATGTATACACTATTTACTGTTGATTAGCAATTTACTGTAAAGCAAAGGTTCGGGAAGTTGTAGGGCTTCCAAGTGAACCTTCAGTGCGCAACGCTAGTCTTGATTTTTGGTCTCTAACATGCGCGTTGCTGGGACTCCTTTCTTAACAAAAAGATGACCAAACATTGGATCTTGCTTCCCGTTGCGGATGAAGACGCCTAAGTCGCTGACAACTGGCATGACTTGAGCGTTCATTTGCATGCGAGCCCTTTCCGATGCATCAAGTTGAGCCTTGAGTGCTGCAGTAGAAGTTCCAAGGACTCCAACTGTAACGCTCAGGATAGTGACAAGACAAACGAGGCCAACAACAAGCCAATCACGACGACGAGAATAAGGCTGAACTACGGTAGAATCTTCCATGTTTCTTCTCCAGGCTTTTATCGCTCAGTTTAAGAGCGGTATAAGCCTGGAGAAGAATTTGAAAATCCATAAAACCTTACTTCCTACAACTTCCCAAAAGAAAATGATCAGCCTGTCATCCTACATAAGTACCCAATCTTATTAAAGAACTTTATTAGGCTAGGATAATCGCTAATAAATCAGCTGAAACGAATAGTTGACATTCAGGTCGTTTGGCTTTAAATTGCATAAATGGGAAATTTTCCCATTTAATGTTTGGCTGAGAATGCATGGCAATAACTGCAAATACAGAGCGAGATAAGGTTAAAAATGCATTAGTGCGTTTGTTGAAGCCAGTTGCGCGCTTAGCGATCCGTTACGGCTTAAGCTTGCAAGAAATCACTGATGGCCTCAAGCAGGTTCTGGTTGAGCTTGCTAGCGAAGAATTGAAAATCAAGGGTGCTCCCGTGAA
Organism: bacterium; assembly: GCA_016786595.1. NCBI lineage: Bacteria > bacterium. The sequence continues at coordinate 9,630 of JAEUWB010000033.1, forward strand.
CAGCAGTCGCATTAGCGCAATGACAGGCGTGCATCGTAAGGATGTAACAAAATTACGCGCGGGCGAGGCGACAACACCTCGCATTGATCTAAAAACGCGCATCATTGGTCAATGGCTCCAAGGAAAGAGTTTTCGCACCAGCTCAGGACGCCCACGTGTGCTGAGAATAGCTGGAAGTGGTGATTTGGGAGAGTTTGCGAAATTGGTTAACTCTGTAAGCTCAGATTTAAATCCGGCAACAGTGCTCTCTGAACTTGAGCGGCTTGGGGCTGTGAAGAAAACAACTCAAGGCTTGAAGTTAAACACACGATTATACTTGGCTCAAGGCGACCTTGAAGCTGGGCTTAAAATGCTAGCAAACGATATCGAAGACCTGAGCCGTTCTGTTGAGGAAAATTTAACTAGCAAAAATCAAATCCCCAATCTTCATCTGAAAACAGAGTATGACAACATCACACCAGAATCATTGAAAACGATACGATCTTGGTTTTTTCGAGAAGGTTCAGCATTCCATCAACGTGCACGAAATTTCTTATCCAGATTCGATCGAGATTTGGTAGAATCGAAAAACTCTCAACGCGTATTCAAGCACTCACGAAAAGTAAGAGTTGCTATCGGATCATTTAGTTTGATTGAAGGAGAACCAGTTTGTGAATAAAAAAATACTAATCAGCATGCTCTCTATTTTAATCGCAGTAGCTGTTCTTGCTTGCGGTGGGGGAACCAGTGGAACGGGCGGACAGCGCTTTGAAGGATCTGTCGTGACTAAGTCTGCGACAAGCATTCCGGGTGTCGCCGTAACCCTGACTCAGTCTGGAGATAGTGCGCTGACTGATGCAAATGGTCAGTTTATCATTGAAACAGCAGATGTCTCAGGCGATGTCGAAGTATTACTGGAAAAAGACCAGGTGCAGGCGCGAGCAATTGCGCCGGGTGTACCTACAGATGCAAGTGTCGTGCGTTTAAGTTTGGAATTTGACCAAAAAGGCAAGCAAGCCCGCACTAAAGAAGTTGAGGTCAAAGAGCGCCGCAATCGTGGTCGCGGAAGCAGTAGTTCAAGTAGCTCAAGTGGAAGAAGTAGTAGCGGGGGAGGCAGTAGTAGCTCAAGTAGTGGCGATGATGACGACGATGACGATGATGATGACGGTAGTAGTTCTTCAAGCGGTTCCAGTTCTAGTTCAGGTAACTCTAGCTCGGGAAGTAGTTCTAGTTCTAGTTCATCATCGGGCCAGAATAATGAAATTGAAACTACTGGAAATATTACAGCAATTACAGCAAGCACATTAACAGTGAATGGCTTTGTTTTCACTGTTAATGGCAATACGGAATTTCGTGGCCACTCTTCACTTTCAGGATTCTCTGTTGGTGAAGAAGTTGAGGTCAAAGGCAGACGTTCAGGGCAATTGATTATTGCAGAGCGAGTAAAACTTGAAGATTAACTTGATTTAATAACGGAGGCATTATGCAACATAAATTATTAACCTGCCTAGCGCTCCTCGGTCTTTTTGCCGCAGGACCTGCCTTAGCAAATGACGAAGACGTGATTCGGCGTGGAACTTTAGCAGCAATTACTGAAAACTCTGTAACTGTTGCTGATTTAACTTGCCCGACTAACAGGTCTACAGAATATGAAGATCTTAATGGGAACACGATTCCACGCAGTTCCTTTAATCCTGGGGATCTGGTGAAATTGAAATGTCGCAGCGGTGTAGCACATAGCTTAGAAATGGAAGACGACATCGGCGGCGGAAGTGGCAGCGGCTCCGGTAATGGCGGCTCAAGTGGGAATAATAAGAAACGCTCAAAAATGAAGAAACCATTACGTCTATCGGCGTCTCTCTCTGCTTTTGAAGGAGTTCCAACATCTGCTCGCGGGGAAGCTAAACTGCGCTTGAAAAACAATGGTAGTAAGCGTGACGACCGCTTCACAATTGAAGTTAAAGTCCCTGTGCCCAGCGCAGTTCCTGCGGCAAATACAATCGGAGAAGCAAGTGCCCTTGCTTTCACAGCTGTTATTTCACGAAGCGGCGCTCCATACGCTCAATGTTTCTTACGTTATGACCATGAAACGACTCTAAATGGCGTGATTGCTGCGGAACATAAGGTTGATGTCCGGGATGACGGCAAAAGAAGCCGCTCGCGCACCCGCAATAAGAAAGGCAGCTGTGATGTTGATTTAAATCAATCCGGCGTTCAAAGAGGATTGCCTTTTGTTAAACGTGGTGATGAGGTTGTGATTGAAGACTCGCTTTCAGGAAGTATTCTGAAGGGCCAGTTCTAATTCGCCAAGTCTGCTAAGACTTTTTCTGGGTCGCAAGCTTCTGGAAAGAAACTTGCGACCTTTTTTATGACACTCTCAACTGTTGCATCCGGACAGCTTGCACCAGAAGTCAGTGCAATCGTTAGCGCCGTCTGCGAACTACTGACCAGCGGAAGCCAATTACTTGTTTCGCGAATTGACTTTGTGTGCATGTCGAAGTGACGTATCAAGTCTGGACTAACAATTTCATCGGCGTCTTTCACGTAAAAAGTTGGAAACTTCTCTTCGCAAAGCTCAACCAGATGCGAGGTATTCGAGCTATTATAACCACCGACAACAAGGCCTAAATCGGCGCCAGATTCGATTAATGACCGTGTGGCTGTCTGATTCTCATGCGTTGCATAGCAGAGTGTATCCCGAGTGTCTGCAAAATGGTCTTTGAGCTTTTCTGCCCCGTATATTTCAAGCATTGCTTGCTTAATTGCATTAGCGATTGCCTGGGTTTCAGTAGCAAGCATTGTGGTTTGGTTGACGACACCAACACGTTTTAAGTGTTCCCGCGGATTGTAGCCCTCGGACATGCTTAAGGCAAAACGTGAGCGAAAATCATCTTCACTGACTTGCGCTTTAATAAAGGCGATAACAAATTGTGCATCATCCATATCGCGAATTACAAGTGTTGGCGCTGTGTTTTTACTGTGAGAAAAGGTGGCGCGTGTTTCTTCATGAGTGCGTTTTCCGTGAACAATCACGCTGTAGCCCTGTTTTCCTAAATCAGCTGAACGCCTCCACACTTTTTCTACAAATGGACAGGTCGAGTCATACTGATAAGGATTAATGCCCACCGCTTCGAGTTCTTTTTGTAGCTCGAGCGTTGTTCCAAAGGCAGGCACAATCACAATATCATCGCGATTAAGATCGCTAAAAGGAATCAGCCGAGTGCCGTCTGTAGCCATGAGAAACTTAACACCACGTTGTACGAGGTCGGCATTAACCTGTGGATTATGAATCATTTCGCTGAGGAGAAAAATCCGTTTGTCAGGCTGTTCCGCTAAGGCGCGATAAGCGATTTCAATGGCGTTTTCGACACCAAAACAAAAGCCAAAGTGACGAGCAATTTTAAAGCGCAGCGGTCCAAAGTCAATGGTTGTTGGGTTAAAATCCCGGCGTTTAGGGTCAGTATTATCGCGAAAGCGTTTGATCGTTGTAATACTGGATGATCGATAAAATCCAGGAATTGTGAAATTTCTTGCCACTAAATTAAGCTTTTGCCGTTGGATTATTTATAATAGACTTCTTTCGAATTAGGATTTTAATAAGAGCTTAACATTTTGATATGATTGAGCAAATAGGGAAAATTTTTTAAAATTTTCAATCTTTTATCGAAAGAAGTCTATTTTGTTTTTTGTCCATTTTTCTTGTGAAAAATGGATCATTAAACTTATTTTTGAATTTTTAATTCAAAAGAAGTTTAATGAGTTTAGTTAACTAATAGCTTAAATTTCATTACAATAGCAAATATGGCATTGAACCAATGAGTGCGACAAAAGCTCAAGCAGAAAAAATCGGTATTGCAGGCGACGAGTGGGACAAGGTTTTGCAATTACTCGGGCGCAGCCCCAATGAGCAAGAGTTGTTCTTAGTTGGACGCTTGCTTGCTGAAGACTGTTCTCAAAAATCATCGGCTAGCTTAACTCAGCATCTAGCAAAGGATAGCCAAACCTTTCCGCTTTCTCGCCTGGGAATTGCGAAACTATCTTCTGGTCAATATGCGCTAACGCGCACTGTGCAGGGGAATATCGCAGTGCTGCGCGAAGGAGCGTCGGGTACGAGCGCAACGCTTTGCCGTGCCGTAAATGAATTTGCAACTCTTGGTGCTAATGTCTGTGGTGTCAGCGTGCAGTTACGTCTCGGCGATCCGGAATCTTCGCGGACAAACCAACTCTTAACGACTATTTGGTCGAGTATCGAAGAATTCTCTTGCTTATCAGGTATTCCAATCACCAGCACTGATCTTTATTTGCATCCGCGCTACGATGGGAACCCTCTTTTTACGGCTACTGCGATTGGAAGCTGTGCTACGCTGCCCGATGTGCCTGTGATTCAACGCAACGCTAGCTATGTTTTGCTCTATATTGGTGAAGCAACTGGGCCTGATGGTTATGCTCCCGGGGAGCTTTTATTCCAAAATGACGCGCGTGCAAAACGAAAAGGCGCGCTTAGCTTTGCTAGTCCATATGCAAGCTTAAAGCTTTTAAAGCTTGCGCAAAAGTATCGCTTCCATCGCGGAGTTGTTTTAATGACCATGCTCGATCGCGGCGGCTTAATTGAGCGTGCATGTGCAATCGCGCAATTTGCAAACCGAGGGTTTAAGCTCGAGCTTGAGCGTGTGCCCTTACGCGTAGCAGGAATCGATCCCGCCGCACTTTTAATCAGCGAGACGCCGGGGCGTATGATTGCCGTTGTGGAAAAAGATTCACAGCGCAGTTTCAATGATGCGCTCAGTGCCGAAGGATTTACTACTTATTTGCTTGGCGAAGTTGGGCATTCAGATGTGATTGAATGCACTGCTGAGCATCAAGAGGTTGCGCTGATTCCATATCGTTTGCCCACGCAGGCTCCGACGCAGAAGCGCTATGCTGTTTCGGAATTTGCCCCAATGCTTCGCCATAAAGATGATCGCAGCGAACTCAAGCAAGATCAAGAGAGTTTAAGCGAGAGACTCAAGCAGGAGCGTACCAAGGATGAGTGGGCAGCGATTCGTAAGACTCAGTCAAAGCAGGTCAAAACAAATGATCACTTGCAAATCCCTGTCCCTGAGAATTTAGAAGATGCTTGGCTTGATATCCTTGCTGCCCCCAATGGAGCTTCACGCTTGAATCTGTTGCGGCGTTTTGATCGTCTCCAACAAGTCAGGCTTTTACCACGTGCACCTGAGGCGGTGCAGATTCTACGACTACATGAGCAGAGTGAAAATACTGCACTAGCATTGGCTGTTGTTTCAAATCCGCTTTTTGTTTCTAAGGATCCGTATTTGGGTACAGTTCATACTGTTGCTGAAGCGTTAAGGGAGCTTGCAACGATTGCTGCTCGGCCGATCGGAGCAACATATTGTCTAAATTTTGGCGATCCAGATGACTACCGCGAACTCTCTGACCTAACCGAGTCTGTGCGTGCTTTAGGAGATGCCTGCAAACTTTGGAGCATTCCTCTGCTAACGGCCGACCAAAGCTTAAAGAATGGCACCGACTCCAATCCAATACTTCCAACTACGGTATTTTCCCTGCTTGGTGAGCTCGATCTAACGCGCAGAATTCCGATCAATTCTTTTGTTGATACGGGGGATGTGATTTTTACAATTGGCTCAGTTTTAAATGATTTGAGCGCCTCAGAATATCTTACTTATTATCATAAGAAAGAAAATTGTTTTACACCGGATATTGACTTTGATTTAGAAATTGCAGTTGCTCGGGCTGTGCACGACTTAGCAGAGAAAAAACTTGTTAATGCCTGCGTTTCAGTCAATCGTGGCGGTTTGGCCATGGCCCTTACGCGTTTAGCTTTGCAACGCGAGAAGGCGCTGGGCTGTGAGCTAGAAATTATTGACCAGCGTCCAGATCTGAGGCCGGACGTTTTTCTTTTCTCCGAAAGCTCAGCGCGCTTTGTTGTTACCGCGAAGCCAGAGCATGCAGAGGCTGTGCAAAGATACCTTGCTACATTGGGCATTCCAATTACTGGGCGAGGGACTGTGGGCGGGAAAAAATTAATTTTAAGTGGCAAATTCTCAGTCGAAATTCCACTGAATACCCTCGACCGCATCTGGTCATCAGGGCTTAAATATGTGCTTGAGCAGTAAGCATTAAGTTAGCTAAAGAGTAGTTGTTAACGTTTTGAGCGTTAACATTGTTAGAATCTCATACGTTAACGACACAAATGATTACTGATCGTCTAAGTCCTGTAAATGCTGGTCGAGTTTGCGGCCGGCAGATCTAAGGTCAGTAATTGCAAGCTGCACTTGCTCTTCAGTTTCTGCATCCTCAAGCGCAAGACGCCCATCCCGCAAAGCGTCAAGCATTTGCTGTCGGTCAGGGTCTTTAAACTGCTGTCCTTGAGTATCGAGTTTAAATTGGTAAGTAAAAATTGCGCTCTTCAAATTATGCTTGAGAGTTTGTAGCGGAGAGTCAGTTGCAGCTTCCTGAGCTTTTTCACTGTCTTCGCGATTTTGTGTTTGCGAACGTTCACGCTGCTCGTTGTAGATCGTGTTTTCCTTAAGTAGCTTGGCAATATCTTCATCCGACAGTCCAGAACTTGCCACAATTTCAACTTGTTTTTCTTCTCCAGTATCTAAATCTTTGGCCGAAACATGCACAATGCCTTCCTCGTCAACAGCGAAAGTCACCGCTATCTGCGGCACTCCGCGCGGCGCTGGTCGAATGCCGGAAAGCTCAAAGCGTCCTAAGGTTTTATTATCCGGTGCAAAAGAACTCTCTCCCTGTAAGACGTGAATACTAACCTTCGGTTGGTTTGGTGCCGAAGTAGTAAAAATTTCAGTCTTGCTCATGGGAATTTTTGTATTGCGCGGGATTAAGACGTTCATAATCCCGCCTTGCGTTTCCATGCCCAGACTTAAACTCGTCACATCAAGTAGACTTACCCCTTTAACGAAACCTTCAAGTAGTCCGGCTTGGATTGCCGCACCGCGAGCAACCGCCTCATCCGGGTCAACGCTATCAAGCGGTTGCTTGCCAAAAATTTTCGCACAATAACGCTTCACGGCCGGCATGCGCGTCATGCCACCGACTAAAATTACTTCGTCGATATCTTCAGGGCGTAGATGGGCATCTTCAAGCGCTGCATAACAAGGCTTTTCCACACGGCGCAAAATTGGCTCGACAATTTTTTCTAAAGTCTTACGCTCAATTTCGATCTGAAACTGCCCCATGCCCTTAGATAAAAATGGCAAGCTAACCTTGGTCACTGGTTGAAAAGACAAAGTGTGCTTAATTTCTCGTGCCGTGTCCTTCAAAACCTGTAAGGCCATTTTATCGCCCATCACGTTAATTCCTGCCTTCGAGCGAATCACGTGCACTAGGAAATTCAAAATCTCAAGATCGAAATCCTCGCCACCTAAATAAGTATCCCCATGGGTAGCCTTGACATCCATCATCCCGCCACGTAACTCGAGGATCGAGATATCAAAAGTGCCTCCACCAAGGTCAAACACCGCAATCGTGCGGTCAGCTCCAGAACGCCCAGCACGCCGAGCTTGTTCCTCCTCAGAAAGATCCACCCCCTCTAAGCCGTAAGCTAGTGCTGCCGCAGTTGGTTCATTGATAATTCTTAAAACATCTAAGCCGGCAATCCGCCCCGCATCCTTTGTAGCTTGACGTTGCGAGTCGTTAAAATGTGCCGGCACTGTAATTACCGCACGATAAACCCGTTCTTTTAAATATTTTTCGGCAATTTCTTTCATGTGAATCAATACATGCGAAGAAATTTCCTCGGGACTGCGTTTTACTCCATCAGTTTCAACCCAGGCGTCATTGTTCGGAGCTGCAATTACCTTGTAAGGTAAGCGCCGCGCGGCTTCCTGCACTTCCGGACTATCATACTTAAGCCCGATTAAACGTTTGACAGCAAAAATCGTATTCAGTGGATTGGTTGTCGTTTGACGAACTGCTGGATATCCGACAAGCGGCTCTTGATTCGCGTTTATGGCAAATACTGAAGGTGTGGTTTTGTTTCCTTCGGGATCAGCAATTACGACCGGTCGGCCATTTTCGATAATGGCCACGCAGCTGTTGGCGGTTCCTAGGTCTATCCCAATTACTTTACTCATTTAAAAAGCCGTTTTTCGTCAAATACTTCGTTGCGGAAGATTTTTTGCTCCCCTCGTTTATTTTAAATAAAGTCGGGTCGCAAAAAATTCCCGCGCCTCGTCTTTGCCAGAAAAACGTCCTTTTAAAGAGCATATTTTCCTGGCCCAACTCATCTAAATTGTTACTACGAAGTTTAGCTACTGGTAGCATTAAGCATTCTCCGTTATAAGCATTATAATAGAAATTCGAGGTTTCGTGCATGCAAAAATTAATATTCTTATTATTTTGTAGTCTTTTCTTAATCAGCTGTTCTTCAAGTAGCGAAGTCCCGCAACCTGCCGATGGTAAGCACTGCCTAACTAACGAAGATTGTAAAGCAGGGAATCGCTGCAGCCGCGGACTTTGTGAGGATATCTACCATCCGGGATTGTAGATTTTATTCCAGTTTGCAATGGGAAACGCTTGATATCGCTTAGGCTTGAATTTAACCTTATCCTTAACCTGAAAATCATCAGCGAAAGGAAAAGTATAAGTTCAAGCCTAAGGCTAAAAATATCTTAAAATAAGATTCATTTATAATTCATCATTTCCGGATCATCCCTTGAATCGAATGTTTAATCCGACTTAATATCGAGTCTCCCGCAACTTGCCCGATCTCCGGGTTAAGTAAACTTAATAAGACAGTTTTAAATTCTGTTGCCGATTGAAAACGCTCTGTTGGGTCAGGGTCGAGCGCGCGACCAATGATACGGATTAAATTATCACTATAACCTAAAAGTTTTTTTGAATTGAGTGGAAAACTTCCGACGAGTTTACTTGAAAGTTGCTCGGCCAGGGGTGCGTGTTCCCAGGGAACTTCACCTGTCATTAATTTATAGGCACTAACCCCAACTGCATAAATATCGCTAACTTGTGAATACTGTCCGGCGCCAAGGCATTCAGGTGCCAGGTAATCAAATGTTCCTACGCCTGAATTTGCTTCATCTGTAGTAATACTTTCGCCAGGCAAAAGCGCTAAACTAAAGTCCGTCAACTTGACCTTGCCGCCCTGCATCAAAAGAATATTTTCAGGCTTAATATCGCGATGGATTACGCCAGCAGTATGCACCGCCTCAAGGCCAGTTAAAACTTGAATCAAGATCTCAATCAAGCGATATTCATTAGGGTGTTCTAGGCCCTCGCGCAAATCGCCACCCTCAGCAAATTCCATTGCTAAGTAACACATTTTTGGATGTGAGACGTAGTCAATCAACTTTACAACATGATCATTGCGACAACAAAGTAAGGCCAGCGCTTCGCGCCGCATCCGGCTCGGATGATCTTGATCGTGCTTAGTTTCAGTATGTAAAACTTTTAAAGCAATTAAAGCCTGCGAAGCTGTTGCTCCGAGTGGGTGAGCCTTGTAGACCACACTGTTTTTGCTTTGCCAGATTGTGCCAACGATTTCATAGCGCTGATCAAACACGGTAGCATGCGTGTCATTCAATCTAATGCTTTTTACTGCTAACGCTGAGCTCATCGACTAAGAAAACAATCCTTATTGAAAAAAGCCAAGTCCTGTGACCTAAAAACATGGCCACTAGAGTAGTTATGACAGCTCAGATCCGAAATGTAGCTCTGGAACTAAAACAAATTACTAAGTGATTACAATAGGTTGCCTAGATCAATGCCAACTCATTTGAATTCGGAAAATAGTGCTCCACTTGTTACTCGGCGACAATTTTGAGAGTAATACCAGCTCGTTAGATAACGATCGGGAGTTTTGCGCCCATAGCTCAACAGGATAGAGCACAAGCCTTCTAAGCTTGGGGTTGGTGGTTCGAGTCCACCTGGGCGCGTGCCCTAATTTAGTTTATGACATATTCTGCATCACACAGTAAGAGTGAATAAATACTTATGATCTCAACATATATCCCCGTCTTAGCTTTAATGGTCCTTGCCGCTGGATTTGTCGCGACAATGTTAATCCTCTCAACTGTTTTAGGACCGAAACGCTATTCTGAAATGAAAGACGACCCTTTTGAATGTGGGTCAGTTCCTTCGGCAACTTTAGGAGATCGTTTCAGCGTTAAATTCTATTTAGTTGCCATGATTTTTATACTTTTCGATATTGAAGTTGTTTTTATGTATCCCTGGGCAATTCAACTTAAACAACTCGGTTGGTACGGATTTTGGGCGATGAGTTCATTTATGATCGTGCTTGCCTTTGGACTGGCGTACATCTGGCGGAAGGGTGTGCTAGACTGGACGTGAGGTTAGCAATTTTGGCTAAATACTTCGTTGCGGAAGATTTTCTAGGATTTCATGTATTGCAATACATTGGAAATCCTAGAAAATTTCCGCGCCGCGGCTTTATCTCAAACTTGCTTACCTCACGCAGACGATAATTTTATGATCTAATACGGCAAACCTTCAGAATTTATTAGCATGACGAAATTGAACAAAACAATTGGCATCGTCGCCAAGCCACAAAGCGAGAAGGCCCGTGAGCTGGCCAATGAAGTGCTCACTTGGGCACGACAGAAAAATTACAAGGTCGTGATTGAGGCTGAAATCGCTGATCAACTCAAACTCGAAGATCGCCCACAAGTAGTTTCGCGTGAAGAAATTGTAACAATTGCTGACCCGATTGTTGTGCTCGGAGGAGATGGGACGCTAATCAGCGTAATGCGCCATCCTTCCAAAGAGACTCCCACTGTAGTTGGAGTAAATGTAGGGACGCTTGGTTTTCTAACCGAGATTACAACTGCGGAAATGCTGCCTGTACTTGAATCAGTGATTAACGGGAATGCTCGAATCCGAGAGCGAACCTTGCTTGAGGTTGAAGTAATCAGTGCTGGGAAATCAGAAAAGACTTATGCAATTAATGATATCGTAATTGGCAAAGAAGCTTTGGCGCGTATTTTCGATGTCGAGCTTTATGTCGATGGCGAGTATGCCACAACCTTTCGAGGTGACGGTGTAATTGTTGCCACACCAATCGGATCGACCGCTTATTCACTTGCTGCTCATGGATCAATTGTGCACCCGCAAGTGCAAGGCACCTTGATTACTCCACTTTGCCCTCACAGCTTGACACATCGTCCTTTGGTTTTGCCCCAGCAGCTCCCACTCGTTCTCAAAGTTCCTGGCGAGGGCGCAGATGATAAAGTTTATCTCACCGTTGACGGTCAGGAGGGTTTTGACTTACCGAGTGGTAGTGAAATCCGAGTACAGCCCTCTAAATTCCACGTTAAAGTCACCAAATCTCCAACGAAAAGTTATTTCGAAGTATTAAGTACAAAATTGCATTGGGGCACGCGCCCAAAGTAGTTCTGATAGGCGTATGTTAGTAACACTACGGATTAAACGTTTGGCAATTATCGATGAGCTTGAGCTTGATCTCGAGCCAGGACTAAACGTGATTACTGGTGAGACCGGGGCAGGTAAGTCCATTCTCTTAAAAGCAATCGATATGCTCACGGGTAAACGCGTCAGTGGGGATGCTGTGCGCTCGGGTGCCAAGGACACGGAAGTAGAAGGACTTTTTACTTTTGAACCTGAAGAAATCAAGAAATTGCAGGAACTCTACGGTGAGGAATTGCTTGAAGCTGATGAGGAAGAAATCATCATTCGCCGCGTGGTTGATCTGCAGGGTAAGAGCAAGGCCGCCGTTAACGGCAGACTCTGCACACTTAGTAAGCTCCAAGAACTCTCGCGCGATCTCTTAGACATTACTTCGCAGCACGACCAACAGACGCTACTTTCGGCACGGTCGCAGCGCCGCCTGCTGGATGCAAATTTTATTGCCCCAGCCTTACTTACGCATGTGGCTACAAGCTTTCGCGAGTATAAGCAGTGCGCGGATGAGCTCGAGGCCTTTCTTGCTGCTCAGCAGGAGAAAGATCAGCGCCTTGCTAGAATATCTGCCGAACTAGAAGAGCTTGATACTCTTGATCTTAGTCCAACCAAGCGCGAGGATTTGGAAGCAGAGCTTTCCCGCTTAGCTAATACTGAACAGCTACGGGAAATCACGAATCAGATTGAAACAATTTTTTCGGGTGATGGCAGCACGAAAACTGGTGGACTGAATCAACTTGCAAAGTCACTCCAGCAGGAGCTTGTTAGTCTGCAGCGCATCGACCAAACAGCAAGCCTCATGCTGGAACGTGCTCATTCAGCCTTTAATGAATTAACAGATATCCAGTTTGAAGTTGAAAAAATCGGCACAACGCTTGACGCTGACCCACAGTATGTCGAAGGACTACGTAAACTTCTTTCCGACATCTCGAGGGTGGAACGCCGCTATAGTAAACAAGGCGCAGAGCTTTTCAGCTATTATTTACAGATTAAACAAGAGTTTAATGATCTCACCCAGAGCGATAGTACCGAACGCAGGCTTAGAGAAAAGTGTGAAAGTGCTCGAAAAATACTGGCCAGCCATCAAGAAAAGTTGACGGAGGCGCGCAAGCAGGCGGCCGATAAATTAATTAAGCTCATCCCACAAGAATTAGCCAAAGTTAACCTAGCCAAGGCGCGCTTTAATGTTGTACTTGAACCTTGCCCAGCTAGTGCTGAAGGACAGGAGGAAGTGCGCTTTTATTTTTCAGCTAATCCTGGCGAGAAAGAAGCTCCATTAGAGAAAGTTGCTTCGGGCGGAGAGCTTTCGCGCTTACTCTTAGTATTAAAAACAATTGTCAATAAACGATCCGGTGCCGGACTCCAGGTCTTTGATGAAATTGACACTGGCGTCGGTGGCGCAGTGGCGCAATCAATTGGTGAGAAGTTGAGCGCAGTTTCCGAACATACTCAAGTGATTGTTGTTACGCATGCACCCCAAGTTGCGGCATTTGCCGATTCACACTTCGTAGTGGCAAAAGAATCAGATCAAAAAACAACTCGCACGTTTGTCCGCAAGCTCACAGACAAAGACCAGGTCTCCGAATTGGCACGCATGCTTGCCGGAAAAGAAGTTACTCGCGAATTTGAAGAATCAGCACGCCGCTTACTGTCGTTGAGAAATTAACCTACATTTAAAGTGGCGGATTAATTTAGCTTTTTTATTGCGGTTATTTCACGCGATTACCCACAAGCCTGAGGGATTCAATTCTGGCGTAATTATGCTCGGAAATTTGCCATGTAGTGCTCTAGCTGCTATCACGTTCAGGTTCAAAACTTGCAACACAAAAAAGCAAGAACTATGGAATTTAAAAACATATTTTTACAAACAAAGACACGCGCCGAAATTAATCGCGTCCTAAAAACTCTGGCTGCAATCGCCACAGCGCTATTCGTATATCTCAGCCTACACGCCCCCCAAGGCAGTCACAACGGCTTAGACCGCGTTCGCTCTGCGCTACAAGGCGTTCAAGGCTATGAAGCAAAATTACGAACCCAGGCAAATGAACTACAGAAAGTTTTAGCCAAAATCCGCTCCCTTAGCTCTGATGACGCTGGCCGCAAATCATCTACAACAACTGACGAATCCGCGATCGGTGGCGGTATTAATATCGATTCTCCGTTCTTCCTACTCGGAAATAACCACCTCGATAAAATATCGCTAAAATCAAATTACGACCTTTCAATTATCCTAGATAATCAAGTTAAAACACTTAAACATACCCCCTTAGGCTCTCCCGTAGCAGCAGGACGTATTACCTCTGACTTTGGCACCAGACTTTCTCCATTCGGTCGCAATTATCAAATGCACTCCGGAATCGATATTGCAGCCGACTATGGAACCGCAGTCCTTGCCTCAGCTGATGGCACAGTTATCTACGCCGGCCCAAAAAGCGGATACGGCAATGTCGTCATTATTGAACACACCTCTGACCTCGAATCAGTCTATGCCCATCTCTCAGCATTCAACGTGCGCGTAGGTGATAAACTGTCGCGCGGCAGTAAAATCGGCCAAGTCGGCTCAACTGGCCACTCCACAGGCCCACACTTACACTACGAAATTCGCGATAACGGCCGCGCCCTCGATCCACAACCATTTCTAGATTTTGCAAAGTATATCGCAGAACTTGATCTACAAGCCTAAACTGTCTATCTTCACCAACACCCATACGCATCAAACACGCCCACTTCACATAATTCCGGGGTTGTAGCTCAGCTGGGAGAGCGCTTGCATGGCATGCAAGAGGTCGAGGGTTCGATCCCCTTCAACTCCACTTACTTTTTCTTTCGCGAGAAAGAAAAAGTAAGCAAAAAGAAAGCGGTAGGCTTTCTTTTTGTAACTTTGCATGTTGTGCGTGAGCACGACAAAAGAATTCTGTGCGGAGAAGAAAGGTTGGACCAAAGAAAACGGTTAGTTTTCTTTGGGGTTACTTTTCCGTCGAGCTTTAGCTCGACCAATAATACTGCGCGAGAAAGCAGCGTTAGCTGGACCTATTCCATGAAAGGACTAGGTCATGTAAGCAAAAAGAAAGCGGTAGGCTTTCTTTTTGTAACTTTGCATGTTGTGCGTGAGCACGACAAAAGAATTCTGTGCGAAAAAGAAAGGTTGGACCAAAGAAAACGGCAAGTTTTCTTTCACCCCTTAGGCTTGCACTTGAACTTAACCTTAACCTTGAACTAAAGAAGTTCAAGGTTAAGTATGAGTTCAAGCCTAAGCCAAAGAGTCGGGATTACTCCATCACGCTATTGCCACTTTGGGGCTAAAGCTCCTAGCGGTCTTCAGCTCTAGACAGTGGCAACAACACATTTGCAGGAGAATTTGTACCGACAGAAACTGAAAGCGGGGCTTTCCCATCCCAACGCTGCGCAATCTCAAGATCGATTACGCGCGGAGCTTCTTTCAGTGCATCACCCTTGACTTTTACAGCCTTAGCCTCAGCTTCAGCTTGCACTAGCGTAATATCAGCTTGGCGCTTTTCTTTTTCTAATTCAAAAGACTTAGCCAAGGCTTCCTGCTCACGCACGACTTTTTGCTCAATTGCATGCTCAAGCTGGTCGGAAAGATCGATGTTAGTGATAATTAAATCTTCAATTTTTAAAACTTCGCCAATGCTGCCGTGAATTCGTTCAAGTACCTCGTTTTTGGCCTTTTCGCGGTGCTTAACCAAATCCTCTGCGCGATAAAGCGCAGCAACTTGCTTTACTCCTTCTTGTACGCGCGGTTCAATCAAGTTACTATAGGGGTCACCACTGTAATTTTGAAAAAGCTTTACAACTTGGCTTTCTGGAATGCGGTAGAGGACCGAAAATGAAATCGACATTTGTTGTAAATCACTGGAAAAAGACGCTGATTGGCCATCAGCTTTTAACTGCATAATCGGGTAATCACGAATTACTTGCGCAAAGGGCATTTTGAAAACTAAGCCCTCAGGCTTTTGTTCGGGACTGACCTTACCTAAGGTAATTACAATTCCACGGTGCCCAGGAGGAACGATGTGAAAACACGACATCCCGCCAATGACTAAAATAAAAATTACAATGCCAGAGAAAAGAGAACCAAGTGATTGCATAGCTACTCCATTATTTTTTGATTGGCATTAAGGTAGCCTGTTGCAGGTAGAATGTCCATTCAGACTAGATTTTCTCTGCTTGACTTGCTGATGCTAGTTTTGCAAAAGCTAGAAGATTAGGGAGTTGATGGTATCAACCTGATTTGGAAAACCTCATACATCACCTAATCTTTATTATCACGGTTTTCGCAGCGCACTTGTGTTGCGGATCAATTGATCCGCTTCGTAATTACTGACCGAAGCGGCCTTAAGCACCTCGCGGGCATGCCAAATCTTACCTAACGCTGATAACGCGGATGGATCAAGGGCAATTGCTCGTGCAGTGCGACTGAAGATGCTGACAATGTTACACCAGCTTGGCGAATATGATTTAGCGATCGAAGAGGGGACGAGACATTGAGTTGCGGTGGTTAAGCGATCACTGATGTGCAGCGCTCCAGCAACTGAATCCGTTCTGGCTAGATCGCTAGCAATCTGCAGCAAAATTCCAAGAACATTTTCTAGCCCAGCGGGCATTGCACTTGCGTCATGCAAATCACGTAGCTCTGCGATGCCTTCAAGTAGCTTGCCGTAAGCATACTGAGTGTAGGGAGTTATCTGATCAGTATGATCTCGTCTTGGCCGCTTGTCGCTGCGCCATAAATAGTAAAAAAGCAGCCCGCAAGGCAACCAAAAGAATGCTACAACGCAAGCAAAGACAATCAAGATAATGTGAGAAGTTTCCATGGTGTTCACCTCGTAGCAATCGCTTTGCTACGAGGTGACGCCTTGCTTAATTCACATTGGTGGATTTCAAGATAAATTAGAAAAACTTGTATTAAATTACCATCAACTACCCGAAGGAATAGGAACTAACGTACTCTAGCTATCAAGTCTAACGTCGCACGATATTTTTGCAAAATATTTATTGCGTTATCCCGCTGATTTTATTGAAAAAATAAGCTAATCGATGCGTTAGCTCTACAAGATTCTCGCAAACCTGCCGATAGGTATTTATGCGTAAACTCTTACTTTTTATCTGCATCTTTGCAGCATCGCCAGTTTTATCCCAAGACATCGTCTTTATTACTCAAGTTCCCTTCTATCAAGGTTTTGGTGCCGGCTTTGGAACTTTCGGCAATCACAAGGGTGGAGTCTATGAAGCCCCACGCGGAGGAGACCTTTGGATTCGCTATGCCGATGGAACGTATAAGAATTTAACGCAAACTGCAGGATACGGAAATTCCGGTTTTCAGGGTGCAAACTCAATTGCTGTACGCGACCCTGCGGTGCACTGGTCTGGCACGAAAGTAATTTTTAGTATGGTTATTGGTGCGCCGACTCATCAATATCAAGTCCAAGATTTTTATTTTCAGATCTATGAAGTAACCGGGCTTGGAAAAAATGAAACTCCAGTAATTACCAAAGTTCCCAATCAGCCTGTGGATTTTAATAACGTGATGCCGACATACGGCACAGACGACAAAATTCTTTTTATGTCTGACCGACCACGTAACGGAGCTAGGCACCTTTATCCACAGCGTGATGAATATGAATCAAGTGATATCGTTTCTGGACTTTGGAGTTTAAATCCTACGACAGGAGAACTTAAGATCTTAGATCACGCACCATCGGGTGCATTTAATCCATTAGTCGATAGTTTTGGCCGTGTTATTTATTCACGTTGGGACCATCTGCAGCAAGATCAACAGGCTGATGCAGGCGGATATGGCGCATTTAATTATGCTGACGAGAGTGAAAGCGCTTCGCGGATAAATTCAATCCAAGAATTTTTTCCAGAACCGCGATCTGTTGTGCGTCAGACTGACCCGACACTTAATTTGCATACATTTAATTTCTTTTTTCCCTGGCAGATTAATGAGGACGGGACGGAACATGAAACTTTAAATCATGTTGGTCGTCACGAATTAGCAGGTTATTTTGATAGATCGTTTAATGACGATCCAAATTTAGATGAGTTTTATGATTCATCAACACGCTTTAATCAGAATCCAATGGATATTTTTCTACATTTATCTGAAGATCCATTAAACCCCGGAACATTTTTAGGAACACGCTGTCAGGAGTTTGGCACACATGCGTCCGGCCAAATCGCGAGCATTAACGGAGCACCAACCGTGCCCGCGCACCAAATGTCTGTGACTTATTTGACTCATCCAGATACAGCTTTTGCTACAGATAATCCGAGCTCAAATCACAGTGGACTATATCGCGATCCAATTCGCCTCTCGAATGGTAATTACCTGGCAGCACATACAACTGAAACAAGGCAAGATGAGAATGCTGGGTCAGGAAATTCGCCTAACTCACGTTACCAATACCGCATTCGTTATTTAGCAAAGCCGGGAGCATATTATACGTCAGCTACGGCACTAACATCAGGGATTTCTAAAACTGTCGATTGGTGGAGCCCGGATGTGCATCTGAATTATTCAGGACAGCTCTGGGAGCTTCAACCTATAGAACTACGTTCCAGAACTCGTCCGGGCATGCGTCAAGCGGCATTGCCTGCAATTGAACAAACTGTAATTGAGCGTGATTATGGGTCAGTTGAAACTTTACGCACTTTGCTACGTGAAAATAACTTGGCGCTAATTGTTTCACGCGATGTCTTGACTCGCGACAGCGCTGATAAACAACAACCATTTAACTTAAAAATCCCAGGCACTGACCATCAAAAGTTGGGCGCTGGGGGTAAAATCTATGACGTAGAGTACATGCAGATTTTTCAAGGCGATCAAGTCCGAGGTTATGGTGGCGTTGATTCTCCACAAGCAGGGCGCCGCATCATTGCAAAACCATTGCATGACCCAGCAGCTCAAAATGTCCCTCACGATGGACCAGTTGGTTCCGTAAAATTAGGAGTTGATGGGTCGATGGCAGCACTTGTTCCTGCGCAACGTGCCCTGACTTGGCACCTTACTGATGATGCCGGAAAGGGGGTTGTGCGAGAAAGAGTATGGCTCACATTCCAGCCGGGTGAAATTCGAGTCTGCGCGAGTTGTCATGGCGTTAATAATTTAGATCAGACTGGCTCAGCTGCTCCAATAAATGAACCAATGGCGCTGAGTGAGCTCGTGCAATACATCAAAAATAACTTTACGCCAGTGCCTCCGCCTCAAGAATCAACATGGACGATGAAAATCATTGGGCGTGACCAAAGAAATAAAAATCGTAACAATAATATCTACTCTAAAAAAGGCTTTAGCGTTTCCCTTGTTAGTGCGCCAGCTAAGGCCAGCGAACAAGTAAATATCAGGTTAAGCATTGCCGATAAAATTTGTGGAAATTCAAAACAGGTTCAGTCGTTTCCAAATGGAACGATTAAACTTAGTGGAAAGGCAGCGAAAATTAACCGAAAAAGTATAAAGTTGAAATACGAAGCATATGTCAACCATAAACTAGCAGCATCTAAAAATGCTGAGTATAGAAACTCACGTTCGAGTCGAAAGGGCAAGCTCAGCGGAAAGGAATTTAGATCGTTATGTAAGAGTTTAATCGCAAGTCTAAAATGACATAATAGTTGTAGGGATTTTTTGCTAGATTCTATTTATTCAAGCTAGGGGGAACAACTAGTTGATACTACAAGGCTAAAAATTTTTACAATTAGGACTAAAGCTATTTAGTTTAAGTTGACGATGTATCGTTACTATCTTAACAATTGATTTGCGGGTAGTTTTTATCTAACTAAGTTCGTCATAAATGCGAATTGTCTGGAATTTAGTAGATTTAAAGTTTTTGGATTACTGGTTCAGAGCTATTTTATGTACTTGAGCGGATTTAAGATTGCAGTAATAAAAGTGAGTTTTGTTTCCGCAGTCTTTGCGTTTAGTCCTGTATTTTTTTCAAATAATTGTGAGGCTCAGAACAAAAGCCCCTCTGGTTTTTACTGCCGAGATTCTTCAGGAAATGCAATCAATTGCCGCGATCATAATAAAAATAAAAAGAAAAAGAAGAAAAAGAAAAAGCCAGGTAGCGGCAGCAGTAGCGGCTCAGGGGCCACTGGCGTAACAGGAGCAACAGGAGCAACTGGTGCAACCGGAGCAACCGGAGCAAATGGAGCAACAGGCGTAACGGGTGCAACAGGTGTAACGGGTGCAACAGGTGTAACGGGTGCAACAGGGGCCACTGGTGCGACAGGCACAGCAGGAACAAACGGAGCAACAGGAGCCACCGGCGCAACTGGCACAGCAGGAACAAATGGAGCTACAGGTGCAACCGGAGCAACAGGTGCAACTGGAGCTACCGGAGCAACCGGCGCTACCGGAGCAACAGGTGCGACTGGCACAGCAGGAACTAACGGAGCTACCGGTGCAACGGGCGCAACAGGGGCAACTGGCGCAACTGGCACAGCAGGAACAAACGGCGCAACCGGAGCTACCGGTGCAACAGGTGCGACAGGCACAGCAGGAACTAACGGAGCTACTGGTGCAACTGGAGCTACCGGCGCAACAGGAGCAACGGGTGCAACCGGAACGAATGGAACTAACGGAGCAACTGGAGCTACCGGTGCAACAGGTGCGACTGGCACAGCAGGAACTAACGGAGCTACCGGTGCAACGGGCGCAACAGGGGCAACAGGCGCAACTGGCACAGCAGGAACAAACGGCGCAACCGGAGCTACCGGTGCAACAGGTGCAACGGGTGCGACAGGCACAGCAGGAACTAACGGAGCAACAGGTGCAACTGGAGCTACCGGAGCAACGGGTGCAACCGGAACGAATGGAACTACCGGAGCAACCGGCGCTACCGGAGCAACGGGCGCTACCGGTGCAACAGGTGCGACTGGCACAGCAGGAACTAACGGAGCTACCGGTGCAACGGGCGCAACAGGGGCAACTGGCGCGACTGGCACAGCAGGAACAAACGGCGCAACTGGAGCTACCGGTGCAACAGGAGCAACGGGTGCGACAGGCACAGCAGGAACTAACGGAGCTACAGGAGCAACTGGTGCAACCGGAGCAAATGGAGCAACGGGCGCAACAGGGGCAACAGGCGCAACTGGCACAGCAGGAACAAATGGAGCCACTGGCGCAACAGGAGCCACCGGCGCAACAGGCGTAACGGGTGCAACAGGGGCAACTGGTGCAACCGGAACGAATGGAACTAACGGAGCAACTGGAGCAACTGGAGCAACTGGAGCTACCGGAGCAACAGGCGCAACTGGCACAGCAGGAACAAATGGAGCCACTGGCGCAACAGGAGCCACCGGCGCAACAGGCGTAACGGGTGCAACAGGGGCAACTGGTGCAACCGGAACGAATGGAACTAACGGAGCAACTGGAGC
>JAEUWB010000034.1 GCA_016786595.1 bacterium
CAAAGGGCTATTAGCAGCATTGCAAATCAAAACAACATCAACTGGATCAAATAGTAGGTGAATAAAACTAAAAGCTGAGTGTGAGATTGTTTCTAAGTATTTATGATAAACTGCTGGGAGTCTGATAATCTGTGCGCCACGGTAATGTCGTAGGTCTTTTGGTATGTAGCGACTCCGTGCATAGACCCTGACTGTGTGTCCCGCTTCAACCAGTCGAGCGCTTAATTCCTCAGCAAATGTTTCGAATCCGCCGTAGCGGGCAGGAATGCCTCGTGTGCCGCAGATTGCTATCTTTAGGTTTCTACTCAACTTATTCTACTTAATCGATAAATTCTTATGATTTTGCCTTACATATCATTTTCTTGCCTAAGATGGCAGCAGAGAGTTAACATATACGGCGTTTATAGCCTTATATTTATTTTGGAGTTTTCACTATGAAAAAAACAGCATTAATTGCTCTAGGAACCTTCGCACTATTTGCGCAAGGCGCACTAGCAATTGACCAAGCAGAATTTAACAAAGCCATGGATTCTTATCTAGCTGTAGATGGAAACATGGAAAAAATCGGCTCTGCGTTTGAACGTTATCTACAAAAACGTCGCACTGAAGAAATGAAAAAACAAGCGCAGCAAGAGCAAAATGACATGGAGTCGCAATTTAAAAATCCGACGAAAGTCGACGTTGGTAGTTCTCCGGTCAGGGGAAATCCAAACGCTAAAATTACGATTGTCGAATTTTCAGATTTCCAATGCCCCTACTGCTCGCGCGGTGCTAGCACGATGGAGCAACTGCTTAAAGATTATCCGAATGATGTGAAAGTTGCATTCAAAAATTTACCTTTAGAGTTCCATGATCAAGCGAAGCCTGCGGCGAAAGCAGCGCTGGCAGCGAAGGAGCAGGGCAAATTCTGGGAGATGCATGACGTATTGTTTCAGAACCAGCGTGAGCTTGGAAAAACTGCCTGGGAAGATCTTGCTAAGAAAGTTGCTGGCTTAGATGCAGCAAAATTCGCTGCCGATCTTAAGGCAAACGACAAGAAGTATGATGAGATGATTCTTGCTGACATGAAGTTAGCTGAATCGCTTGGCGTTGAAGGAACTCCTGGGTTTTTTGTAAATGGAGTCCAAGTGCGTGGTGCTCGTGATGCTAACTACTTTAAAGGCATCATTGAACGCTGGAAGAAAGAGGGGAAATAGCTAATATTTCCACAGGGGCCCCGCCCTCCGGGGCCCCCTCTCTTGGAGCAGGGTTACATCGCTGAAATAACTACTGCAAAAGAAAAAACCCATTTCTCCATACATCCCTTGTCAGACAAAAATAACTTTACGGCTTCGTTACAACGCAAAAACCAAGCCCCCTGAGCTAAAATGCAGTCAAACCAGAACCCTCCGTACATACTTCTACATCAAGCTGAGCAATTAGCTTGTCAAAGAAGTTATAATTTGAAATTTAATCGTTATTGCTAATTGCTAAACTAGTCGGAAAGGCAACAATGCGCTAGCTAGCAACAACCCGCCAGGAGCAAAGAAGCCTGGTGGAGGCTTGACAGAAAAATCCCCATTTTTCCATGCACTAAATGCCGAGCGAGCTAGTTGCGCATGATCCTTAAACCAAGAAATGAAAGATCTCCTTAGCGGGACGTCTGAAGCTAGGCAAATCACTTTTAAACCTTTGCGCTCAGATTTGTATATTTTACTAGGAGGTTGAAGCTTCAAAGCATGAGCTCCAATAACCTGGCGTTTTCTATTCATTCGATAGCCATGCTCTTTGTCCTTAATTATTTTCAGGAGCTCTTCTGTATAC
This sequence comes from bacterium, assembly GCA_016786595.1. Lineage (NCBI taxonomy): Bacteria > bacterium. The sequence goes on from JAEUWB010000034.1 coordinate 1,804, forward strand.
GATTCTGAAGAAGCATTAGAATTGAAACACTGGAGTAATGCCCAGGGGGTTACAATAAGGGGGTATTCCCTTCCGTCAGATTCAAGTAAAACTTTAGCTAGTTCTTTTTGCTCATCTAAACTCAAAGCCCTAGGCGGCAAAGCGGGGATAGAGTCTCTAGAGATTTTTTTACAGATTTTAGTCATTCCTCCGTTGAGTAATGCTTGGTAACTGGAGACTCCTGGATATTCTGAAGCTTTATCTACAAGACTTGCCTCAACTGGGTTAAGATAAAGATAAGCTATGCGCTCAAGTAGCTTATTTGATTCAAGGATCACCAGAGAGTCATACCCTGAAAGCCAAACACTTCTTTGCCTTCTTCCCAGTAACCTATTAATCGCATGCGCAAGCTCGCACTTAAGATAACGCATAAATCGAGGAATATCCTCCGGATTATGCACTATCGCAATTAAGTGAAAATGATTGCCCATGAATAGATAGTGGCAAATTGTGACTTGAAATTGATTGCTAGCAGCAGCAAGAATTCCTTCAATAATTACATTTAGATATGCAGCAACTGATAGTGGCAGCCCCTCTTGGATGCTGCTGCATAACTCAATTGCAGTATTGTTAAAAAAGCACTTAGGATTACGTGGCATAGATTGGCCTCCACTAGGTTGAAAGTTAATAAAAATTCTTACCTAGTATTTTCGGCCGAAATGTATTCGATGTTGCGTGGTGGAAAGAGAAAAAGTTACCCCGTACCAGTTTAGGGGGACTAGGAGGAAGCTAAATTCCAGATATTTTTCAGAAGTGAAATGTTATCAGAATGCCCCGTCATTTTCGCCCGAACCCTTCCACGGATCGGACGCCCCGTTAAAAAGATATCACCAATAATATCAAGAATCTTGTGACGAGCAAGCTCATCCGGAAAACGTAACTCCGTATTAATGATATTATCCGAGCCAATCAAAATAAAATTATTAAACCGCCCACCCGCCGCAAGCCCAGCACGCTGCAAACGCTCAATGTCTTTAACAAAACCAAACGTCCGCGCCGGCGCAATCTTTTCCTTAAAAGCAGCAACAGAATCAAACACAAACTCCACCGACTGATGTCCCACAGGATCCGGATAATTCAATTCATAATTTACTGAAAACTTCTCAGCCGGCTCAATCGTAATCGTTTCCGCACAGCCAGCACTCGCCACAAAACTAATTGATTTCGTCGGCGCAAGCTCATACCAGTCCCCACCCTGCTCCTGAATACCGATTTCTTCAATAACTTTACAAAAATCAATTGCCGAGCCATCCAAGATCGGCACTTCGTCATTACACTTAATCAGTAAATTAGAAATACGATACGCATGCAACGCAGCCAGCAAATGCTCAATCGTCGCCACCGAAATGTCATCGTGCCGAATCGAAGTCGCAAAAGCCGTCGAATCTACAAAATCAACAAACGCCGGAACCGTCCGCGTAGTCCCAATTTTTCCAAAATGTATGCCCGAATCCTTAGGCAAAGGCTCCAAACTCAATCCACTCTTTTGCCCAGAATGCAATCCCAAACCATAAAGCACAGTGCTTTTCTTCAAGCTGCGCTGTCCAAGATTCTTCCCCGGCAGGTTCTTAGAAAGCATGCCAAAATGAGAAAAATGTGAACTCGCCTGGGAATGCTCGATCACACTATCATCCCCACTCTCAAGCAATTTCAACGCGCGACTTGCAGACTGAAGAATGCCATCAATATTGAGTGGCTTTTCAATAAAGTCAAAAGCACCACGCTTTGTCGCATCCAACGCATTTTGAATCGTGGCATGACCCGAAATCATAATTACTTGGATTTTTGCATTCGACTCTCGCACACGATCAAGCGTATCTAAACCATCAAGTCCCGGCATCCAAATGTCTAAAAACATTAAATCCGGTTTAAAGCCAGGAATCTCTGCCAAGGCCGCCGTGCCACTCGTTACAGTTTTTGTTTCACAGTTTTCATCACGCAAGACCTGCTCTAACGACTCACAAATCGTGCGCTCGTCATCGACAATTAAAATCCGTGGCTTACGATTAAAAACCTGTAAAGACATAGCAATTAGCTTCCCGCTAAGCGCGTCAAAGACGAATCAAGAATAATTGTCTGCTCACGATCCGGCCCAACACTAAAACCACCAACCTTAGTTTGCGAAAGCTCTTCAATACGACGCACCAACTTTTGCGCATTCGCCGGCAAATCTTCAAATTTTCTAACACCCGTTAAATCTTCATCCCAACCCGGCAGTTCCTCATACTCAACCTGAACCTGAGAAAGCATCCGACTCGACGTCGGGACATCATCAATTGTTTTTCCGCCGAGCGTATATTTAACGCCCAACCTTACAGTCGTAAAACCCGTCAACACGTCCAACTTCGTAAGAAAAAGCGAATCAATCCCATTCATCCGCACAGCTTTCCTAACCGCCACTGAATCAAACCAGCCGCAACGTCGCGGACGCCCCGTCACTGTCCCAAACTCAGCCCCACGAGAACGTAGTGTTTCACCGGCAACTGTTAAATCCTCAGTCGGAAATGGTCCCTCCCCGACACGCGTACAATAAGCCTTACAAATCCCCACAACCGAATCAATCGCCTTAGGACCGACCCCCGCACTAGCACACGCAAAGCCTGCAACCGTATTTGAACTTGTTACAAACGGATATGTGCCGTGATTAATATCAAGCAAAGACCCTTGTGCCCCCTCAAAAACAACTGATTTCTTCTCCTTCAGCGCATTAGTAACTTCCACGCTAACGTTAGCAATATATGGAATCAGTTTTTCGCGAATCGCAAAGACCTCGTCAATTGTTTTTTCGACAGAAAGCTTTTCGTTCGATCCCAAAACTGTCTCCAAAGTCATATTCTTATTAGAGACATTGCGTTCAATCAGCTCGCGTAAATAGACCTCATCAGTAAGATCAATCATACGCACACCTTGACGTGACACCGCATCTTCATAAGCCGGACCGATGCCCTTCTTCGTTGTGCCAATCTTATTTTTGGCCTCACGTGCGACATCAACCAGCCTGTGATAAGGAAGAATTAATTGAACTTCGCCAGCAATGCCCAAACGCTGCGGAGTGACTTCAATGCCGATATTTTTTAGGCGCTCAATTTCTTCAAGCAAAGAAACAGGGTCAACCACTACCCCTGCGGCCAATAGACAACGGGTCGATGGTCGCAGAATCCCTGACGGAATGAGCTGCAAAGCTGTTTTTTTACCCTCGACAACTAAAGTATGTCCGGCATTATTGCCGCCCTGGAAACGCACTACCAGGCAGGCTTTCTCGGTAAGATAGTCGACGACCTTACCCTTACCTTCATCGCCCCACTGCACACCGACAATTACAATACCTGGCATATAATCCTTAAATTGATACTACTTTGAAGTCACACGGTTGGCATCTAGTTCGCCATCTTGATATTTCTGCACAACTTGTGAGTTAAGCTCGATATAATCTTTCCATTTTTCGGGCACGTCGCCATCTTCATAAATTGCATCAACTGGACATTCTGGTTCACAAGCCCCGCAGTGAATACACTCATCTGGGTGAATCACGAGCATGCCGATATCGCCGGACTTTTGTGGGTCGCGCCCAGCTTTAGTATTTAAATTTGCATCAGGGTTATTATAAAAACAGTCCACCGGGCAGACTTCTACGCATGAGCGGTCTTTTGTTCCAATACACGGTTCTGTAACAACGTAAGCCATTACTGCTCTCCTCTAAAAAATATGACTGTGTAATTTCCCGGCAGCTGGATTGCCAGCGGATCACTTGGAGGCCCGACCCGGATTTGAACCGGGGATGGAGGTTTTGCAGACCTCTGCCTTACCACTTGGCTATCGGGCCTCAAATGCGGCCTCAAGAGATAATCCAATCAGAGATAATCCAAGATAGGCGCGTGGATAATTACGGTAAACATTTAGCGGGCTTAAAGCTCAAGGTCAAGTTTTAATAGGTTTTGGCTCAAGAAGCGCTCTCTTGTATAGAAAAACAAGGATTAGATAATGAAAAGGTGGGCGGCTTAGGATTTTTATAGCCTTTATTTTGCGCTGGAGGAGAGCCGTGCGCAAAAAAACCGCCAACCTTGACTTTCCGGAAGAAAGGAGAGAATCACCTCCGTTGCCGCTCAAAAGCGGACTTTAGGATTTGGCCTTGCAACAAAGTTTCGAGTTAGGGGACCAAGACCAGGAGTCCCCTCACTACGAATGAAGATCAATTGCATGTTGTCATACCTCTGGGTCCGTCTTGACCCTAGTTGATCGTCTCGCTCGTCTTCGCGTAGTTGGTGTTGCCGGTATTCGCCGCCATCGTCATCCTCGTGCAGGGAAGCACCGGATGACCGCGACCGTAATTGTTTCGTTTCATAGATTACCTCGAATTCCTGAGACCATGCTCGCCCGAAGGCATTCACATGTTTCACTCAGGATTTGAATGCCCGATCTGCATAGTTATTATGCAGATAGAAACTCAAATCCTGAGTGCTGAATTCAAGAGGGAACTCAAAAAACCTTAAAAATCCTGAGCCTACCCAAAAGAAATAATTTACAAAGAGCAATGTTGAAAGATCCAACAATAGTGAAGCATTACTCTCGCTTTAAGCTTCATGCAATAGTCAGATTGTAATTCTGGGAAATTTAGTGTATAAATATGACCCTAAATTGTAGTCTGGGTAGAAGAGATTGGATTACCACTTTTTGCATAGATAGTTTTGTAAAAGCGAATTATTGATGATTGGAAAGATCTCCTGTTGAAGAATCATTTGGAGATCCATTCGACTCCTCTAATGCTCATTACCATTCGCATTACAGTCGCTCAGGATGACAAGTCTGAAAGTATTTTACAAGATTCCATGCAACAAGTGGTGAGGGAAAATAAGGTTTTATTGCCCCGATGTGGTGAGGTCTAGGCTGGATCTACATGATCAAGCTTGGACCTCGCCATAGAGGAGAACAAATCATGAATACACTTCCATCATTTCTTTATCTCATAGCCCTACACGCCGTCCGAAATCCTAACGACGACATCTACTATCGAGGCACTTTGAGTGCGGCAATCGTAATCGACTGCCAAGCGCTCGATAATGCAACCGAGAACATTGTCCGAGATGCATTCAGAGGACTCGACTTAGGCCAAGCCGCGATCAACTTCCTTAGTGGGAAACAACCAACAGTTGTCTTGATTGCGCTACTGAAAAAGCAGGGCGCGAGGCCGCAGAGCGCAGAAAAGTTTGCTCGTCTTTTGCTAGATCTCGGGATGCAACTTAAGGAGACTGGCTTCCTTGTTGGCTTTGTTGAAGGTCCGATTTCTACAGATCGAGTTTCCTTCAGACTTTTCAATCCACTACCAGAAAATCAATCTGGAGTGTGGAGCGTTGCTGTTGGTCTGCCAAAACAGAAACAGGGGGGGGGAACTACATCCCGAAAAAGGGACGCAGTTAAAGCTTGAAGACGAAAAACTTTCAAGCGGGCGAGGGTTTTTCGAACTTTGGTTTTAAAAACCCTCCCCACCCTTTCATTCATTTATGGTCATTCATTTATGGTACGGGGTTACTTTTTTAGGCCTAGAACGCGTAGATAAAAGATACCTCCACCTATATTATCGTCCAGATCTACCTATTTGTGACCGCTGCGATGAAATATTTTTTGCTGTTATGCATAGCAGTCACCTTGCGCGGTGACTTGCGCCATAACCGGGAAAAGTAACCCCGTACCATTCCGGGGTTCACCCCGTACCATTCCGGGTTCCGGGGTTGCTGATTTAAAGATAAAAAAGATGACTTTTCGCATTAACCAAATAATACTTGCGGAGAAGATCAACAAAAAATTTGGTGGAGGTGCAAAGCTTTCGCTGCACACCTCCACACGACCCGATTACGATCCCGCTCAACCTTTGTCAGACATCCAGATGAACCTTAATCCGCATATCGTCGATCTGAGCCTCCCGTTTGCCAACCCAGACTGGAGCAATCCAATCTCGCTTGCCGCATTTATTCACAAAACACGGATTCGAGTAGAATCGCCAATGTCCTCGCCGCGTGTGCGGTTTGACCGTTGCACAACCATTTCTCGACTGCTTGTCTTGATTCAGCAAATCATGGACCCACCGCGCAGAAGCTGCTCGATAGATTGTCCGCGAGTCTGCTCTTGGAACAATCTTGCTGGGTTTATTCAGCCTTGAACGATCAAGCAGCCGCTGAGGCGTAATCGAAAAGATCAGTGACCCCTGGTCCATGATCCCTTCAATCAGGCCAACCAAGATGTTGAACACCAGAGTGTCTGCTTCTTTTTCTTGGCAAACGATCTTATCTGCCGATAGCAGCAACGTTTCAGTCCGATCAAGTTCGATAGTCTTCGACTTTTTGTAGAATCGCCCCGCACTAATCCGCCGGATTTTTGCGACGCAATGCCCGCCAGCGGAATCAAGTTCCGCCCGCGCTGCAAAAATCTCAAAGTAAACAACGTCTTTATCACGCGTGCCTGACGTCGCTTCTTCTCGAAAGAGCTTAATTCCTTCTGCTTGCTCTACGTCTCCACACCGCTTGCATCCAGATTCCTGGGAGCGAAGCGTGTGTAGATGTATAACCAAGCGCTCTTCGTAAAGACCGAAATTCGTTGCTTTTTCAGCCACAAGAATGACCTTAAAACCATCGTCAAACGCGCACACGCGGTACGGTTGATGAAACTCCACCATCGTTTGGCCGAGTTTTTCACGAGAAGGAGCAAACGCGTCCACGTTCATTTCCTCTGAAACGTCGAAAAGGGAGGCTGCGCGAAGCAATGTGGCAAGATTCGGGTATCCCGTCAGTGCCTTGACCTCCATGTCAAGTCGTAGCCTTTCGGCTGATGTCAATTGCGCCCAAGTGTCTGCCAGGGCACATAGTGCGTTAAACGCGAGAAAGAGATTCCCGGATTTGAGTGCCATTTTCTTTGATTTACCCTCTGTGGAGACTGAAGCCGCTGAGCTACAAGTGTTAGCGCACAAACGCCAGGCACAAGTAGCAGTGCTTAGTTTCAAAACCTTCAATACGAAAAGTCATCCTCCAAGCAAGGAATCTACCTCCCGCGGAAGATGAACAAAATCACTTACACTTATTTGAATTTTGAAAGAACCTGCTTATAAGTAGCGCCTAGCTACTTAGCTCCTAGACCTCTAGCATAAATAAAACCACTTCTCAATTTGCTACGATTTGCTATATCCAAAAGACAACATCTTACGAATCCTCCCACTGCAGTAGCATTTATTGCCTCCACAAACCTTCTTGCTGATGCCAAAGTCGCGATCTAGTCCTTGCAAAAATCCAGCCAGAATTGCCGTTATATTTAGGTGTCTTCGACGACAATGAAAACTCCTCGCTCGACAGAAATGCTAAGTACATCAGTATTAAAGATCTAGACATTCCCAGGCCGAATCGTTTTTCTGCTGGTATAAAATTTCTGATGCTGGCTACGAGGCAGCCAGTGCACAACAGTATTGTTATGATCATTTCGATAATGGCAATAAACTCACCCGTTCGATCTCAAGCCGTATTGGAATTTAGGTCAAACCGACCTCAATACTTACCAGCGATTCGGGAATCCCTTACATAGCGTGCATGAAAATTCAGAGGAAAGATCTTTTTACAATTGGCTTCATGGCTCAGTCGAAAGAGAACATGAATTAATCGCCCCGCGCGCACAAAATGACGATCGAGACATTTCTCAGATTTGGCATGCAGTCTATAATGCCCGGCCAGACCTGCAAGCTGCATTTCCTGACATCTTCAGTCACGATAGAGCCAGGTTTTTGAGTGGACCGAACGACTTGGCAAACAAGAATACCATTGCGAATAGCGCTTAAGATTTCGTCAATATCTCATCACTGCTGCAACACCAGATTTAATGCTGCGCACAATCTTTCTTAGTGTTTTCGAACTGCGTAAAGGGTCTAAGTCGATAATTTCTGGCTGATAAATAGCATCTCGGTCATGAAAGAGGTCGGCAATCGGAACACCTTGGTCCATTAACTCACTTAACTCTAGCTCCTCCACTGAGCGTCCACGAGAAATTGATTCATAATGGGTTGCCTCCGCAAAAGGATTAAGAATTACCATTTTCCCTGAATCCCAAACTTTCTTACCGAATAAGGCATCACCAAAGCCATTTGGACAATTCCACTCATCAAGTCCACCAACAGCTTCAAAAACGGAGCGCTTAACCAATGCCATCGCTAACGCAACCGCGTTGACCTTACGTATCTGGCGCACCGCTTCATTTGCTTGCGCGATATTTGCTGGACGCACACTAGCAAAACGAATACCGCCACTTTGGATACGGCCATCTGGGTAATAAAGTAATCCCCCAACCAGGCCTACGCCTGGTTGCTCTGCCCAAGACAAAAGTTTTTCAACCGTAGACTCGCCTCGCAGCTCTACATCATTATTCATGAATAAGATGTAATCACTTTTAGTTAAGCTCGCACCGAAATTATTCACCGCAGCATAGTTAAAATACGTTGGTCGTGAGATGACTTCTACCTGACTTACAGCTTTAAACGCCTCAGATATTTTTTTACGTTCCTCAACTTGCGAATTATTATCAATCAGAGATATTCGCATATCTTTAAAAAGTTGATCCCGCATTAAAGATTGCACACAGCGGATCGTCAACGTCGCCTGATCCTTGAAAGGAATCACAACTTGAATTGAAGCTGGTTGTGGACTAAATTTTATATCAATCGCCCCTTGAACATAATTAACTGCAGTTGGTTTTAAGCCTAAAAGCTTAAGACGTTCCTGTGCAAGGTAAACGCGCTCACTTGCAGCTAATTCAGGCGCACTCCCAGAGCAAACAGTTAGCGCCAAGGGAATGTGCTTAAATGTTTGCGGGGCCGCTGTTAGCGCTAAAAACGCAAGCTGCTCAAAGAGTGCGCTAGGACTTAAATCTTTAAGCGAAGGATGTGTCAGTATTTTCTTCAGCAATGTTGTTGGCAGAGATAAGGCCCCGCCAATCACGTTTGTAGAAATAAAATGAACTTCATCAATTTGTGGTGATACACGACGGTACTGCCGTGCACGATAGCGTTTAGACTGCTTTAAATCTGCCTCGACGATCAGTTCATTTGCAAACCATGATTTACCCGGATTTTCACTAATTTTTTTAGCGAAAATAAATAACGCCTGAGGATGAAGCCAGCGATTTTCCGCAACAATTACCGTGTAGTCCGATTTCAACTCAGCGGTTTGGGCCAAATCAGAAGCGCCGCTGCATTGTAGCTCTGTTACTGCCTGATAACTTTGTGTCTTAAGATTAACAGCAAAATTCTCCGCCATACGCCCCAAACCGAGCACAGCAATCGTTGGAAATTTTCCAAAATCGCGCGCGAAGTCGCTCTGCCATTTAAGTGTCTGCTCCAGAGCCAGGTTATCATAAACCGCATAGGGCAATAATTGAAATGGAATTGCTGCAAGTGTAGAGCTTGTAAAATCTGTACGTCCGTTGATCATATGCCTTTTTTAGCCCGAACTAATGCCCGTAATGGAGCCGGATAGCCCTCGACCGTTTTACTTGGATCGTTTGCATCAAGAAAGTCGCTTAAGCTTTCTCCAGGAGAAAAGGGAGTTTGGCGTTGTTCGACGCTCGAGGTCTGATCGATTGAAAGCACTTCTACTGCCGTAAACTTGAGCCAATTCAGCCAAGCCTGCAAACAAGAAATTGTCGGTAAAAAATATACATTCGGCGCTTTAGCGTGTCGATCTAAGGGGCAAAGCGCAACAAGCTCTGCGCCTGGTATAATTTGAGTTTCCAAGTAAAGCACTCCATCCGATTTTAAGTGATCGCGAATTAATTGCAGAGAATTAATTGGATCGCGACGATGATAGAGGACTCCCATGCAAAAAATTGTGTCAAATGCTCGCCCTGCTGAAAGTTCAGCAATGTTCTCAATTCCAAGTTGTTTAAATTGCAGGCGCGGTTCAGGCATTAAAACTTGTAAAAAGTCTGCTTGCAGGACAAATTTCTCGTAAGGATCAATTGCTACGACTTCTCGTGGGCCATGTTCAAGCATGCGCCAAGCATAATAGCTATTGCCTGCTCCGATATCGAGCACACGCTGATTTAATATATCTGCTTGATTGTTCTGCTTTAAGACGGCCTCGACTCGACTCCACTTGAGATCGCTACGCCACTCCGTATCAATCAGTAAATCCTCAATTTGAATTGGGCCTTTACGCCAGGGGATTAATTCCCAGACAATGGCCTGAATTATTTCACGCTGACGCTCGGTTAGTGGACGTTGCGGCCTAAAGCAGATACACCCCGATGCTTGCTCGTAACGAAATTCCGGCAAGCCGCTCAGCACAAGCTCATTACGTAGCGTAAAGTAATTGAGCCATTGCGGCTTACCTTCAAGCCGGGAAGTAATTTTAGTATTAATTCTTTCTGACAATTTCGTGGTCATTTGCCCTATCCAGAGTTGAGCAGATACGATAGCCATCACTATAACTCTCTGCTATACTGTTCAACTGTTATATGTTTATTAAGGCACACATTTATAAAATCGTCTCTGTTGCAGTCTGCATCCTCGCTTTTGTATGGGGTTATCGTGGCGAGGCAATTTCGACATATCTCTCAGAGAATTTCAAAACCACAGCAGGAAAAAATTTGCCAGACGCAGCTGTTACCGCTCCTGCAGCAGCAATTAGCTCTGATCCAACAAGCTCCGATGAGCCTCAAGCTTCAGCATTCGCAACACCAAGCGCTCAGCTGCCTGCGAGAATGCAAGCTGCTCAAAGTGGCGCAGCTCCAAACCCAGTGCAAACTGGAAGTCCCTATGATCAATTAGCAGCACCTGCTGGCCCAAATTTACCGGCAGGCCAGGCACCAAACAATGCCACCACAGCTTCGGCGATCTCAACTCCTACTTTTGGCGGAACGATGGATGCGATTACCCAAGATCGAGTTGGACAAGCGCAAATCAAGCAGCGCGCGCTTTATTTTGAAAAGCTCTCTGAGCAGATGAAGCAAATGCAAGGCAACCCACAAGCCCAGCCTGCAAATAAAAAACAGGATCAAAAAGATGGAGCAGCTAAGCCTGCAATCAATTCCGGTGAAGGAAAGTCTGGTAACAATCATCCAGCCGTAAATGATGCAAATTCAAATAACAGTGACGCCACTTCTGACGACAGCGACGCTACCGAACCAGATAAAGAAGAAGATGACGCGTCAATGGACGAACTGGAAGATGCTCTGGACGAGCTTGATACTGCCCCTTAGGGAAGCTCTCGCCAAACAGACGCTTTCTTGTCCTCATAAACCTTCTCAAACCCAGTCAAACCAAGTGTGCTAAGTTTACGATGCGCTGGACTGAGGCGGTCTAAAAGTAAAAAAGTGAACTTATTTTCAGCTATTTTTTCCAGCCAATTTCCCTTAGCCTGATTAATTTGCAGAAAGAGCCGGTAACGTTCTTCCCCAATCAATTGATTACGATCGTCAATAAAAGGTTGAAAGCCGCGCCAAATTAAATACCCACCGTAGTCGGGATGATTAAATAATCGCTCAGGTTTTTGCTTAAGCACATATTCAATTGCCCGGGCGGGATAAAAGGCATCAAGCGGATTTACTTGCTCAGTTCGCTGATGACAGCTCAGGCACTGCGGCAAATACAGTCCCAAGAGCGCCAACAGCGATAGTAAAGCTTTAGAACCGCACTCTTCTTTTGCATTAATAGATCTAAAAGCACTGGTAATGAGCGGGAGTTTGCGATTTAGTGTTTTAGTAAAAACAGAGCCGATCGAAATTCCACTACGAATCATCACTGGCGCAAACGCAAAAATGAAATACGGAATAAAACGTCGATGATTAAGTGCTTCCCACAACAGGGGTGAGCATAAAACCAGATCAAAGCTCGTTAGCAACTTGCAGCGCGGAGTAAGTAGTAACGCCAGCGCAAAAAACCCAAGTGCAGCATAAAAAATAGTGAAACTCGATTCACTCATTCTTGGCGCAAGCCATTCTTGGTTGAGCTTAGTAAAAAAGTCACTCTGGACCAGCTTAAAAGCTGTCAGATGAAGATCAAGGCCATATGGAGTAACGAAAGTGGCAAGTAGTGCAATCCCAAGCAGTAGAGATGAGGCCTTGGCGGCTTCGAAATCACGATTTAGAATTCGTGAAATTAAAGCTGCAAGAATAATAAGGAACCCCAAGGCAAAACTTGGATGTAAATTAGCCCAGAGAGTAAAAAGCAAGAATGTGCTCACTCCCTGGCAGAGTAGCTTTAGTTTCATGCCACTAGGTCGCAGGGCAAGGCGCGGGGCAAATAACTGATAGCAGCAGGCAAAACAAAGGAACGAAAAAACCACCGGGCGAACAAACCAGCTCATCGAGGCTTGCGCCGCCACAAGCAACAAGACAAAGCCAATTAAGATATAATTTCGGGTTTCACGGACTAGTATTTTTTGCAAAATAAATACAAAGCTACAAATCACTACAAAGTGCGCAACAATCTTCACTGCCGAGAACCCTGCAACTGAGTAGCAAAGCCAAAGTAAAATATCGGAAAGCCATTGGTCAATAATCCAGGGAGCATTAACTGCTGGATTCAAAAAAGGATCAGTTGCCGGCAAGCTCTGCGTCTGCCAAATCAACTCCCCTGTTTTTAAATGCCAGCCCAAACCAGGATCGCCAAACCACCCAAGCTTTAGCTTAAATGCAGCAAGTATCACTAATGCGCCTACAATATCGAGGAAACCAATGCGTCGCGGAATTTTAAGATATTTTACTAAGTTTACTTGATCCATAATTAAGCTCAGGTATTATAACCTTGCTAAAAAATAAGGTATACGAAAAAGATGCAGGCATTAATCAATAAGCTCAAAACATTTTTTCAGCGCCCAGAAAAGAGCATTCAAAAGCTAGCTGGTGACTCTAAACAGCAAGTTGAGCTGGCTGCTGCAGTGTTATTATTACAAATCGCTGGCGCAGACGGTGACTATGACCCCGAGGAAACAAAGCGTATCTATGCGGTGATCGAAAAAACGTTTGCACTTAGTCATCCAGCTGCCGAAGCCATGCTCAGCAAGGCTGATAAGATTCGCTCGAATCGTGAACAACTTGATCAATTTTTTACTGATATTAATGCTAATCTAAATGCAAAAGAAAAAGAATTTATCTATATGCTTGTATGGAAAGTAGTTCTTGCCGACAAAAAAGTTGATAAACTGGAGAAGCGTTTTGCTACTCAAGTTCGCTATCGCCTGCAATTAAGCGACGAGGCAGAGGCACGTGCACGCAAGCGGGCAGAATCTGAGAAATTATAACCATGGCTCTCAAAAACGCTAAAGCTTTCTTCCCGACATATATTTACAAAACTAAGCTGCTCCGTTCAAAGGCTTCAGCTTTTAACGCGGAGCTCTTAGCTGAGTGCTTACAGCTACGCCTTGATGATAGCGCTGGTGTTAAATGGTCTAAACAAAATTATATCGGCGGATATACCTCCTACGCCTCAATGCCGCTGATACATAAAATGTCTTCGACCTTTGAGCGTCTTGAGCGTGAAATTTCAAAACACGTCGCAAGTTTTTGTAAGACATTGGAATTTGATTTGCGCGACGACCAAACAGGTCCAGGCAAATTAACAATGGGTGATTGCTGGGTTAACATCATGCCTGCGCAAGTTTCACATAGCTTTCACATCCATCCACAGTCAGTGATTAGTGGCACCTATTATGTGGCTGTGCCAAAAGGCGCGGCTGGAATTCGCTTTGAAGACCCGCGAATTAATAATTTTATGGCAGCTCCATTACGCAAGAAAAATTGCCGTCCTGAAAATCAAAATCACGTCACATTAATCCCGCAAGCTAGTGATTTAATTCTTTTTGAAAGTTGGCTGCGACATGAAGTCCCGGCAAGTAGCTGCGACAAAGAACGCATTAGCATCAGTTTTAATTATAATTGGGTTTAATATGAAATCAACCTTTCCGCTTGCAGGTATTGGCATAGTAAAGCGTGGAAGCGCTGATCAGATTCTCGAAATTTATTTTCCAGAAATCTGGCACAGTGCCACGGCTGAAAAATATTTGGCTTTGCTCGACTTAGATCCAAAGCAATCGAAAGAGATCGAACACTTTAAACCTACCCAGCTTAAGTCAAGTGAAAGCGAGTTTTTGCGTGAATTAAAGGCAGCTACTGTTGAATTTATTTTTATAAACCTGACCCAAGACCAGCCAGTCACTAGCATTGCACAAGCCTATCTAAAGCTCAGCGCGATTTCGCGGCAGCTTTTTAAACCTAATCAACTCAACCTCGATGGCTTATTCGCTGTGCTACCTACCGTCGCCTGGACGAATCAAGGCCCGATTGAAGTCAATCAGATTAATCAAGCCATACTAAAGGCACGCTTAAATCATCAGCACTTAACTGTTTATAGTGTCGATAAATTTCCTCCTTTGACTGCTCACTATATCCCTGGAGGTGTGCGAATTGCCGATGCTGCACGCGTGCGACTAGGTGCGTATCTGGGCAAGGGCACAACTGTAATGCATGAAGGTTTTGTGAATTTTAATGCCGGAACAGAGGGCCCAAATATGGTTGAGGGGCGAATTTCAGCCGGAGTTTTTCTTGGCAAGGGCACAGATTTAGGCGGTGGCGCTTCTACGATGGGAACGCTTTCTGGTGGGAATAATATTCGAATTTCGTTGGGGGACGACTGTTTAATTGGTGCAAATTCAGGTTGTGGTGTGCCGCTGGGAAATAACTGCACAATTGAAGCTGGTCTTTATTTAACGGCGGGGATGAAGGTGAAAGTCATGGACCGTGCTGGCGAAGAAATTCAAACTGTTCGTGCGCGTGATTTGGCGGGCGTATCTGGACTTCTTTTCCGCCGTAATTCTGAGACAGGCGCTGTTGAAGCTCTCCCCCGCTCCACAGAATTTTCTTTAAACGAAATCCTACATCTGAACGACTAAAGTATTTTCAGAACCTGACAACAATAACTATGCGTAACTCAGATCGTGACCTAGCTGATTACTAACTTGTAGCAGGCGTCTCAAGACTTGCAGCACCGGTTGCATTTACCTCATTGAGCTTCACATCTAGACTAAATCTTGCGCCAAACTGTGCTGCCAAATCGGATAGTTTCTTGCGAACATTGTCTTCGCCAAGCTTGTTGATGTAGTAGAAAATCCCCCCACGAAATGGCGGAAAACCAAAGCCCATCACGCTGGCCAAATCAATTTGCCCTTGAGCGTCACTACTAGGCGCACCAGCGACTCCTTCTTCATAAGCACGAATCGATTCTGCAATCAAAGCATAGACAAGGCGATCCTGAATCTGCTGTCGGTCGGCTAGACTGGATTGCTTGCGCGGACCTAAGCCAAGTGTCGTATAAACTCCGCCGTCTGGCTCAGCGCGTTCACCATCAGTATAGCGATAAAAACCGCTGGCATTTTTCTTGCCCAGTTTCCCTTGCGCAACAAGCTTCGCAGAATAGTCCGGTCCAACAAAGCGCTCCCCATAACTATCGCTCAAAATCTTGGCAACGTGCTGCGCAACATCAAGTCCGATTTCATCAAGCAGCCGCAGCGGCCCCATCGGCAAACCAAAACTCAGTGCGGCGTGATCAATATCTTCAATGCTAAAGCCTTGACTTAAAAGTGTCGCAGCCTCAACTAAGTATGGCGCAAGCACTCGATTCACTAAAAATCCTGGAACCTCCTCGACCACAACGACTTGCTTGCCGATTTTCGTGGCCAAGGCTGCAGTCAGAGCAATTGTGCGATTATTTGTCGATTGCGGAGCCACAACCTCAACTAAAGGCATTTTCTCTGCGGGATTAAAAAAATGCATGCCAATCACACGCTCAGGTTTTAATACTCCCTGTGCAAGCGCACTAATCGGCAGTGAAGAAGTATTACTCGCTATTACTGCCGTATCGTCCATCACGGCTGAGAGCGAGCGTAGTAATTCTTGCTTAATCTTATAATCTTCAACCACCGCCTCAACTACGATTTGAACTTTACTTAAATCAGCAATTTTTTCTACAACCATCAAGCGCGACATGACTTCCGGAACTTGCGCTTCGCGACCTTTTAACCGCCTTTCAACGATTGTTTGCACACGAGCCTGAGCGCTTTTACGTGCTTGCTCGAGTGCATCAAAAACAAGCACTCGATAGCCCTTCAACAAATAGCTCGCCGCAATCCCCAAACCCATCACCCCACAACCGACAACACCAAGAGGTTCGTTAGTGACAAGTTCTTGTGCTTTTTTCCAACGTTTCGCGGATTCTTCAGTTAATAAGAAGACATGAATGAGTGACTTAGATTCAGGACTAATCACCAATTCAGCAACAGCTTTAATTTCCTGCTTAAGTCCTTGCTCAAGAGAAACTCCTAGTCCAGAAATAACTGTCTCTAAAGCTTTAATTGGCGCGGGGTAAAATCCGCGTGTTGTTTTCAGTAAATTTGATTCAACTTGTTTGCGAACAAGATTTCGGCCAAGTGAAGTAAAGGTAAAGAATTTAGTCTTTAGGGGCAGTGCCTGGCGCGAACGTTTTGCCATGAAATCTTTAGCGATTTTCAAAAGCTGCTCATATGCTTGCGCACTCTCCTCTTTTGAGCGCGGGCGAATCACGGCATCTACAAGTCCGTATTTCCGTGCACGATCAGCTGAGTATAAATCTCCCTTGAGGATCACTTCTAAGGCGCGAGGTAATCCGATCAAGCGTGGTAAACGCTGACTGCCCCCAAAACCTGGGAAGATCCCGAGCTTAATCTCGGGTAATCCAATCTTTGTTTGTGGCAAATCAAATGCAAGGCGATAGTCGCAGGCTAATGCTAATTCAAAGGCACCCCCTGCACACGGCCCCCCGATTACCGCAGCAGTTGGAAAAGGCAATTTTGAAAATTTATCAATTACCCCTTGACCATAAGCTCCAAGCTTCTGTGCAAGATTGATCTCAGTTACGGTTTTAATTTCATGAATATTTGCCCCAGCACAGAAATGCTCAGGCGTTGGCCCAAGAATCAGCAAACCTGCAATGTCAGAAATAGTTGAGATTTCTGATACGATCTTCTCTAAGCTAGACATATACTGACTGGAAAGCGTAACAACACGGTCCTGTGGACTGCCCAGATAAAGATAAATAAACTTATCTTTACGTTCGTAATGCGGCTTTGCGATAGCTTCAGTATTCTCGTGCATAATTAAATATCTTCTACGTCTAAGATTCTATTGCAGACAGTTTGGAGTCGACTATAATAGTCTCCAAGCTGTTTGCCAAAAGACTTTTACATACATATGAAAACTTATTTTAAATTTTTATCGCTATTTTCAACAGTCATTTTAATCCCTAATCTCGCTTTATCCGAGTGCCAATGTCCCGAAAAACCAAGTCTTACGCAAGCTGTTAAGGACGCCAGCGTTGTTTTTGCTGGACGTGTTACTAATATTCGGAAAAGTGCCCTACGCCAAGGGCAACTCGAGGTCAGATTTAGTATTCTCAAGTACCTTTCAGGTGATATTGACGGGAATAAGCCAGAATTAGTTGTCGTTTTTACGCCTGAGGAACTCGGCACATGTGGGCTTAAATTCGTTTCGGAGCAAGATTATTTGGTCTTTGCTAGCGGAAACCCGGCAAATCTTAAAACAACAAGCTGCACCCGCACAGCCGCGCTAGATATCTCGCAAGAGGACGTTAAGGCCCTTGAGGCTAGGTAGTCCTTATAGTAGGTTGCATAACTTAGCTTACAAATGAGCACGGTTGTAAGTTATGCAAGCTACTATAAGGCCGACCGGAGGAAGGCAAAACAACAAATAGTGCGCCACAGATCCTCCGCATTGTAAGCATAACTTATGCGGCGCTCTATACCACCTCTACACTTGATAAGCCCCAATCTTAGGCTTGAACTTATCCTTAACCTTCCCCTTTTTCAATTGGGTCACGTCCTGAATAGAGTCCACACCTAATTTTATAAGGGGAAGGCAAAGGATAAGGGGACGGTTAAGGGGAAGTATAAGTTTAAGCCTAAGTCGGCCGAGACATTTTTCATGTCTCGGCCTTATTAAGCAAATTACTACTAGACTAGTTTTTTCAACTTCTCAGCCAGATCAGTCTTCTCCCATGAGAAACTTCCGTCAGCTTGCGGTTCACGACCAAAGTGGCCGTAGACTGCAGTCTTACGGTAAATTGGCTTTTTAAGACCAAGCGCTGCAATGATGCCCTTCGGAGAAAAATCAAAAGCTTCATTTACTGCCTTAACAATTTTTTCCTCGGCTACTTGCGCTGTGCCAAAAGTATCAACGAAAACAGACACTGGTTTAGCAACTCCAATTGCATAAGCAAGTTGAATTTCACATTTCTTTGCCAACCCCGCAGCGACAATATTTTTTGCTACATAGCGCGCACCGTAAGCTGCAGAGCGGTCTACTTTTGTTGGGTCTTTACCAGAAAAAGCTCCTCCGCCATGGCGACCATAGCCACCGTAGGTATCAACAATAATTTTACGGCCCGTCAATCCACAGTCAGCATGTGGTCCACCGACAACGAAGCGGCCCGTTGGATTGATATAAAATTTAGTATCTTTGCTTAAATACTTATCAGGAATGGTCTCTTTCACCACACGTTTAATTACAAAATCAGAAAGGTCTTTGTGGCTAATTTCTGGCGTATGTTGCGTTGATACTACCACTGTGTCGATCATCGTGGGCACACCATTCTCGTAACGCACTGTGACTTGCGATTTTGCATCTGGGCGCAAAAAATCAACTTCATTTGCATGGCGCACATCGGCAAGTGTTCTGAGCAACTTGTGGCTCATTGCAATTGGCATGGGCATAAGTTCTGGGGTTTCGTCACAAGCAAAGCCGAACATTAAACCCTGGTCACCTGCGCCTTGTTCATTAAATGCCCCTTGGTTTTCGTTTACACCTTGGGCAATGTCAGGAGACTGCTGTGTAACGTGCGTTAAGATCGCAGCTGTTTCGGCATCACAACCACATTCCTTCGAGACATAACCAATTTCCTTGAGCACAGTGCGTGCGGTTTGATCGAAATTAATCCAACCTTCAGTTGTAATTTCACCAGCAATCAAAACCATTCCGGTTTTAATTAAAGTTTCACAAGCGACACGACTATTTGGGTCCTGTTTAAGTAAGGTATCGAGCACTGCATCGCTGATTTGATCTGCAACTTTATCAGGATGCCCCTCAGAAACTGACTCCGAAGTAAATACTAGGCTTTTAGACATAACTTTCTTGTCCTTCTTAATAATTGTTTTTTTAGGATTTTTTGCCATTGAGGACTGAGGGTTCCTCGATATTTAAAGTCTTGTAACTAAAAATACCGAACTCTGCAAGAGGCAATGTTTCTATGAATTTTATGCCTTAATATCACGGTGCATAATTTGAAGGATTTTGAAATTATGCTCGTAAAGCAACTGTGCCAGCGTCTCGGTTAATGCTACTGAGCGGTGCTGACCTCCGGTACATCCCAAGCCAATCCTTAGATAGCGCTTACCCTCCTGACGGTAACGAGGAATTAGAAAGGCAAGAAAATCAAGGTAGCGCTTCAAAAATTCCTGAGCATCGGGCACAGCTAATACATAATTCGCAACTTCTGCATTCCGTCCGTCAAGCTCGCGTAGCTCAGGAACGAAATGTGGATTGGGTAAAAATCTCACATCAAGCATCAAGTCTAAGTCCTGAGGAATGCCGTGCTTAAATCCAAAGGAGACAAGGGTGATTTCTGGTCGCGTTTCTGCATCCCTGGTGTCCTCAGCAAATAGTGACTCGATGTGATTACGTAGTTGATGTGGAGAGAATGAGCTCGTATCAACCACGCGGTCAGCAATCGAGCGAAAGTCGGCAAGTAATTCGCGTTCGCGCTGAATTGCGCTGGGGATACAATCGCAACACTCTGATTCAATCAAGGGATGTGGTCTACGAGTTTCTTGAAATCTTCGACATATTACATCGTCATGGGCATCGAGAAAAATTACTTCCGTAACTGCGCCCCGGGCGCGGATTGACTCAAGTGCGGTTTTGAGAATTTTCAATTCAATTGCGGTGCGCGAATCAAGCAATAAGGCAAAATGCCCTTGAATCGAATTGGTAAGATAATGTTGAACGAAGTCCTGAAATAAAGGACCCGGTAAATTATCCACACATGAATAACCCAGGTCCTCGAGTGTATGTAATGCCGTGGTCTTACCCGATCCGGAGAGACCACTGAGCAGTATTAATTCTGGTTTAGGCATCAGCAACAGTTACTTGCACATGGCGATGACTCTGCATGCGCTCTTTTTCCTTACGTAATTGCGTAGAAACCATATCTACGGCTTTATCAATTGCCGAATATAAGTCACTAGTTGTTGCCTTACAAGAATGATCGTGCCCACGTGTATGGAAAATCACTTCGGCCGTATGGTCTCGTTTCTCCACGGAGAGAATAATATGCACATTCGCCTCACCACTAATAAATCTCTCAAATCTGCTTTTTACTTTTTCCGATGCATAACTTTTAAGTGCTTCTGTTGATTCGGTATGGCGGAAAGTTACGGAAGTATTGATTAATGGATTTGGTCGAGACATGATTACATCCTCCTACTCTTATTAATATCTACAGTCTACCACAGGTTTACCGGTCCAGAGCAAATATTTAACTATTTTTTTTACGCTTAGAGGAAGGCAAAATATTCATCATTTCTCGATACTTCGCAACCGTCCGTCGCGCGACGCTAATGCCTTGTTGCCCTAAAATTCCTACCAAATCTTGATCGCTATATGGATTTGCTGGTGCTTCAGCCCGAATGATTGTTCTAATTTTTTCCTTAACTGATTCTGAAGAGATATCTCCCCCGAAACTACGCAGACCCGAAGAGAAGAAATATTTTAACTCAAATACTCCATGCGGAGTGTGCACAAATTTATTGGTCGTGATTCGACTGATTGTTGATTCGTGCAAACTCAATTCCTGTGCGACATCTTTCAAAACCAGTGGTTTCAAGGCCGAAATTCCTTGATCGAGAAAATCATTCTGAAAGCGCATGATGCTTTCCGTTGCGCGCAAGAGAGTTTTCTTACGTTGCTGAATTGATTTAATTAGCCATGTTGCTGATTTGATTTTTTGTTCGAGAAAAAGCTTTTCCTCGGGGCTGGCCTGCTCGACTTGTTTTAATAGATCTTGATAGCTGTCGCTGAGGCGAATTTGAGGAATGCCCGTGTCATTTAAGGTAATTTCACACTGTCCGTTAATCTTGCTCACGTAAACATCCGGAGTAATATAAATTGGCGTTTCTTCATAAAAAATTCGTCCCGGCCAGGGATCAAAATGGCGGATCGCTTGCAGCGCAGCTTCCACTGCCTCGGCGGTGGTATTTTCCAGTGCGGCAATTTTAGCGAAATCCATGTTGCTGATGTCTTCTAGATATACGTCAACAACGCGATAAACTAAATCGTTGATATGCCCATAGGCAATTGCCTGTAAGAGCAAGCACTCACGCAAATCACGTGCAGCAATACCGGGTGGGTCGAGGTCTTGCAGATATTCAAGTAAAGTGTGCGCCTCTTCAGGGGCTGCGCCGCATTCATGCGCAATTGTTTCGAGATCGCCCTCAAAGTACCCGTCACTATTTAAGTTTGCCAGTAATTGTTCGAGAATTTGCTTCTCGAGAGTTGTAAATTCTTCACTACGAATTTGCTGTAAGAGGTGATCAATTAATCCAGATTCTGGACAGGCCACATTATTTAGTGAAAAATCCTCGCCTTCATCATCAAAATCTTTGCGCTTGTTTCCACGGAAGCGATCAGCATTGACACCCGTCTCGAGACGATCCCAGGAAGAATATTCTCTTAATTCGCGTTGATATGCCTCGAGCAGATCTTTACTATTTTGCGCTGCAGGAACTTCCTCAAGCACTGGATTCTCTAAGAGCGCCTCTTCAATCGCTTGAGCGTATTCCATACGCCCGAGCTGCAAGAGTTTAATTGATTGCTGTAATTCTGGTGTTAAAACCAGATTTTGTGTCAGTTTTTGTGATAATTTAAGACCAACAGACATTAGTAAATCTTTAAAACGCTTAACAAATTAGCATCTATAGATACTATCGGCATAGTTCTTGCTAAACAAAAGATTTAATAAACTTCTTTCGAATAGGATTTTAACAACAGCTTAAGATCTTGATATGATTTAATAAATAAGGAAATTCTTTAAAAATTTCCAATCTTTTCTCGAAAGAAGTCTGTTTTACTTTTTTGTCCATTTTTCTTGCGAAAAATGGACCATTAAATTTCCACTGTAATTGTAGGAGTTTATCACCTACAGTTTTACGCTTCCTTACGCTCGATAAAGTATTCATGCAGTGAGCGCACAGCAAGTTCGGCATATTTCTGCTGAATTGCAACAGCAGTCATAATTTCTGAAGTTGTTACTAAGTCGATATTAATCCCTTCACGTCCAAGGATCTCAAAAATTTGAGCGGCCACTCCAGCATGGGCCTTCATGCCTTCACCGACAACAGAGACTTTGGCAATACTACGATCAAGTTCAATACTTGCTTCCGGAAATTCTGTCTTGATCACCGCCAGCAAAGCCTCGTATGCAATCACAGCTTGATCGTCATCAACTGTAAAGCTCACAGTAGCCTTAGCGCCAAATCCCTGGTTTTGCACAATCATGTCTACGTTAATTCCATTTTGTGCGATGTGCGAAAACAATTTCGACATGCTACCGGGTCGGTCAGCAATATTTCTTAAGGTAATTTTTGCTTGGTCATTTCGACAGGTAATTCCAGAGACTACTGCATCTTCCATACCAGGGTATTCCTCAACTATTTCTGTGCCTTGATTGTGATTAAAACTTGAAGCAACCAGTAGCGGCACTCGATACTTCATGGCAAGTCTAACGCTACGAGCTTGCAGCACTTTAGCTCCGCTGCCTGCAAGTTCGAGCATTTCTTGATAGGTCAAACGTTCCAATTTACGCGCGCACTTACAAAGCGAAGGTTGCGCTGTGTAAACACCGTCGATGTCTGTGTAAATAATACATTGCTTAGCTTTAAGCGCAGCTGCCAGAGCAACTGCTGTTGCATCTGAACCACCGCGCCCGAGCGTAGTGTAATTACCTGCAGTATCAGTACCTTGAAAGCCTGCAACAACGGGAATCACTCCAGCATCAAGCAAGGCTTCGAGCTTTGTTGTCTCAATCTGGTCAATTAATTCATTACCATAGACGTTTGTTGTTAAAATTCGCACTTGTGGAGCCAACAAAGAGATACTTTCCAAGCCTTCGCGCTCGATCGCCATTGCTGTGAGGGCAGTTGTGACCTGTTCACCCGTAGCAAGCAATTGATGATATTCACGATCGATTTTTTGCTGTTTGCGAACTTTACGCGCTAACTCTACGAGCTTATCTGTTTCTCCACTCATTGCAGAAACGACAACTACAATCCTCGGATTGCCTGCTCTGCGGTGTTTCGCGACTCGCCTAGCAACTTCGCCAATGCGCTCAGTTGAGCCAACTGATGTTCCACCAAATTTTAATACAATCAGATCAGACATGATCAAGTCATTAACACAGCGGTAAAACTAATCAAAGTGCGGCCTGATTTGCTGATTACCACGGACGCTACTTGTTCTAGTCAAAACTACAGCTCATTTCACTGCAAATTAGATCTCAGGCATTGGCAGAGCATCAATAATCGAATGACTCGCCTAGGTAGAATTTTCGTGCAATCGCAGATTGCGAAATATGTTCGGGCGTTCCCGATTCAATCACCTTCCCTTCGCTTACAATATAAGCGCGGTCGCAAATATTCAGTGTTTCGCGCACATTGTGATCGGTAATTAAAATGCCGATTCCCTTTTGCTGCACTTGCCGAATTAGTTTCTGCAAGTCTTCAACAGCAATTGGGTCAATGCCTGCAAATGGCTCATCCAGCAACATAAAAGATGGGTCGCAAGCTAAGGCACGAGCAATTTCCGTGCGTCGCCTTTCACCACCAGAGAGTGAGTAAGCGCGCGTGTTCGCCACGCGCGTGAGATTCAATTCCTCTAGTAACTCTTCAACACGCTTAAGTTGCATTGTCGACTTACCTGCATACTGGGGCAAGATTTCAAGCACGGCTAAGATATTTTCCCGCACCGTTAACTTACGAAAAACAGATGCTTCCTGAGGCAAGTAGCCAATCCCCAAACGCGCGCGCTGATACATCGGCATCAGCGTCACATCAGTGCCATTAAAATATACTGTCCCACCATCGGGTCGCACCAAGCCGACAATCATGTAAAAGGAAGTCGTCTTACCGGCACCATTGGGGCCGAGCAGTCCAACCACTTCCGCTTTAGCAACCGCTAGGTCAACGCCATTAACGACACGTCTGCCACTATATTCCTTGACCAAGCCTTCGCAAATAATTCGACCTTCTGCGCGGTCGTGCGCATGCAACTCGATTGTCTCTTTTTGCATTTCTTGACTCATTAATGCTTTACTTTGCTACTTGCTTTTTGAGAATCGTTAAGTTCTTGATGATTAATAATTTTAACACGAACCTCTCCCTCTGCCTCACTGCGATCCTCGTTCACATAAAGTGTGATTTTAGCAGCAGCTAGAGCATTTTGTTTATTCACGACCTCAGGATTCTGGGTCAAGACAACGGTTGCCTTTTTTGGATCATATACAGCATGCTGCGATGTCGCGCGCATATCTTCACCACGGATAATCACCACATTTCCCAGACAAAGCAACTCCGTTAACTGATTGCTTTGATCATAAGTGCCAATCATTTTATCGGCATCGATTTTCAGAATGTCGCGAATCATTTTCACATTCCCAGCATAAACAAATTGACGAGTTTTATCATCAACTTGGAGAGTATTTGAAGTAATTGTGACAGGCGCATCCTTTGCACCAGAGTTTTTAAGTCCCTCAAAAACACCTTTTGTCGGCTGGTTGGGTTTGTCTGTGGCCTTTGCTTGCCCAAGTAGTTCAGTGCTTAAAGTCAAAAACATTATGCAGCTAATTATTAAATTCTTGATCATGTCTATTCACGCCTAAATTATGCGCTTTAAATTATGTTTTTCTAGAAGCATCCACCTATTGAGTGCTTACCTTTGAAATAAATTGCGAATTTACCGTGCTACTAATCTCAATTAACCGATTAGCTACCTCGACTGTCATTCCAATACCATTAATCGTATAACCCTGGCCAACTATCTTCACCGGACCAGCGGCGCTAATCTTATCTTGATCAGCATCATAGACCGCAAGATCTGTATAAATTTTGGTGCTTTCATCAATCCCGATAACTACGTCCCCTTGAACGTCAGCGGAAACGATTGCTTCACCACGTAAATATAGTTTTCCACTTGTCGATGTCACAGTGACAATACTTCCATCCGGACGATACATTTTCATAGTTGAGTTTGCTAGCCGTGCTTGATTCTCGGTGCTGTAATACTTAGCCTCAACTGCGCGGACTTCCCAGACGCGACGCCCTTTCTTCACAGCCACTCTTTCAAAATCCTGAATGTGTAACTCAGAGGTTGTTTGTGGTGAGCTGTTGTTATTTGTATTTATCTTAGTGCCCATTTTTTCCGCGGAACGAAGATATGCCGTACTCAGCACAAAAATGACGAAAGCCGCAGTCAAAAGCGCAACAATTGCTTGTGCTGGTGAGCGAAAATAATACACAAATCTTACTCTTTACTCTTTAAGTGAATCCTGGCGGAGCTTCCAAATTGGCAGCAGTTCATCAAGCAGTGCTGGTAGTTTATTCAAAGGGAACTGACTCATTGAATCCGAAAGTGCCTTGTCCGGGTTTTCGTGACACTCAATAAAAAGGGCATCAATCCCAACCGCCACTCCTGCTCGGGCTAAAGCAGGGATTTGCGTGCGGTCTCCTCCCGAAACTCCGTTGACTCCGCCAAGGCGCTGCACTGAGTGCGAGGCATCGAGCACAACCGGAGAACCAAAGGAGCGCATCGTTTGTAGCCCACGCATATCAACAATTAAATCGCGATAACCAAATGATGTTCCTCGCTCACAACAGATTACTTGTTTATTTCCCGTAGCTTTAATCTTATCGATCACAAAAGGCATATCGTCAGGACTTAAGAATTGCCCTTTCTTGACCATCACAGGGAGCGCAGATCTACCTGCAGCTGCCAGTAAATCTGTCTGGCGACAAAGAAAAGCAGGAATTTGCAATAAATCTACTACTTTTGCCGCAGCCTGAACTTCTTCCGGACTATGCACATCGGTTATAATCGGCACAGCGAATTCTCGGCGTAAGGCCGCTAAGATCTCTAGTCCTTGATCGAGCCCCAAGCCGCGGAAGCTTTTACTCGATGTGCGGTTGGCCTTATCGTATGAAGATTTATAAATCAGTTTGACGCCAGCCTGTTGAGTAATTTTTAAAATCTGCTCAGCATGCTTGAAGGCATGTTCACGGGACTCAATCACACAGGGGCCTGCAATCAGAACAAACTCTTGACCACCGCCGATTTGTGCATGCGTGACTTGCTTATCTTTACCGACAATAACAGTTTTCATTGAGACATTTATGGTAGTTGCGCTTCGCGGCTTGGTTCATGCTGCTTGCTTTGGGCAGCTTTTACGACATTGGCCTTCGGCAGATTAACTTTTTTGTCGCGATTCGCCAGCGCTGCCTTGATGTAACTGGCAAACAATGGATGTGGGGCAAGTGGTCGCGAAGAGAATTCTGGGTGACATTGCACACCAATAAACCAAGGGTGATTAGGCAGTTCAATTACCTCAACAAGGTCGAGATCTTGATTAATGCCAGACAACCGCATTCCAGCCTGCTCCAAGCGCTGACGATACTTATTATTCACTTCGAGTCGATGACGATGGCGCTCAGAAACTTTATCAACTCCATAGATCACTCGAGCCAACGTGCCTTCAACCAATGAACAGTTATATGCCCCTAGGCGCATCGTGCCGCCCTTGTCAGAGATTTTTTTCTGCTCTTCCATGAAATCAATCACGGGTTCCTTAGTGTTTTCGTCGAACTCAACACTTTGCGCTGCCTTAATGCCGATCACATCGCGGGCATATTCTACAACTGCCATTTGCAAGCCAAGGCATATTCCCAAGTAAGGGATGCCCTGAGTGCGGGCATAATTGATCGCCAGAATTTTTCCTTCACTTCCGCGCTTACCAAAACCTCCAGGAACGAGAATTGCATCGGCATTTTTTAATTCATCGGGCAGCCCATGCGCTTCAATTTCTTCTGAATCAACGTAGTGAATATCAACTACGCAGTCGTTCGCTAGTCCGCCGTGCGTAATTGCTTCGATTAAGCTTTTGTAGGATTCTTTCAAGCCCACATACTTACCGACAAAGGCAACCGAAACGCGACCGCGTGAAGGATTTTTTAAAACGTCAGTAATATGTTTCCAGGGTAGTAGATTTGGAGCGCCGGCCCAAATATTTAATTTTTCACAAACTCGAGTATCAAGCCCTTCGGCATGCAAGACCAGCGGCAGTTCGTAAATGTGTTCGACATCACAAGCCGTGATTGCGCAGTTCTCGTTTATATTACAAAAGAGTGCAATTTTTTCTTTGCTCTTGTGATCAAGTGGCACCTTGGAGCGGAGAATAATAATGTCTGGCTGAATTCCGCCACTGGTCAGGGTCTTAACGCTGTGTTGCGTTGGCTTAGTTTTAAGTTCCCCCGCAGTTTCGATATAGGGCACTAGAGTAAGATGAATATAGAGCACGTGCTCGCGACCGACATCAGCGCGAAATTGGCGAATTGCCTCGAGAAAAGGCAAGCTTTCGATATCACCAACCGTTCCACCGACCTCACAGATACAGATATCTGCGCCTTGGCCAGCTAATAAAATTCGGCGTTTTATTTCATCCGTCACATGCGGGATGACTTGCACAGTGCCGCCGAGATAATCCCCGCGGCGTTCATTGCGTAACACCGTGTCGTAAACTTGGCCCGCAGTGAAATTATTCAAGCGCGACATCCGCGTCGTAAGAAATCGCTCATAGTGACCGAGATCGAGATCTGTCTCGGCGCCATCTTCAGTAACAAAAACCTCACCATGCTGAAACGGGCTCATTGTCCCGGGATCGACATTAAGATACGGGTCTAATTTGCAAATTGAAACACGCAGCCCGCGACTTTCTAGAATCGCTCCTAAAGCAGCAGAGGTTAGACCTTTGCCCAGCGAAGAAACTACGCCGCCTGTGACAAAAATAAATTTTGTTGGACGCTGCACCATGATGACTTCAAATCCTATGCTATCTTTCTATTATTTCTTGCTAACCCACTAAAGCTAAGTTCCAAATCGAAACCAGGCAAGAGAATTAACTATAGAAAACTAAAAAACTTTTTTGATGACTTTTAACTACTTAACTTACTTCAGGCCGAGGGCAACCTCGCGCGCTCGTTGAAGATCTTGAGGCGTGTCGACCTCAACAAAATTACGAGCTTCATCATGGGAAAGTATATATACACCAATACTGTGACCATTTTCAAGTACTCTCAATTGCTCAAGCATTTCGATGCGTTCTAATAGCGCTTGCTTGCTTGTTGCAAAGGTAGTCAGTGACTCCGGTGTATACGCATAAAGCCCGATATGCCTGTAGCCCAGCACCCCATTAGGATAAATCACTCCATCACGGCTGTGCGGTATTGGCGCGCGCGAAAAATATAGTGCTTGGCCCGCGGGACTCAGCGCAACCTTCACAACTGTAGAAGCAGCAAATTGATCTTGGTCCATAATCGGGACAGCAATAGTTGTCATCGAGAATTGGTCATAATTTTCCTTAAGGACCTGGATCACTCCATTAATTGCCGCAACGCTGATAAATGGCATGTCGCCTTGAATATTTAAAATTATTTGGAAGTCTTTCCCTGTAGGGTCGATTCTCTGCCAAGCTTGATAAACGCGATCTGTTCCAGACGGAGCATCTGCCGAAGTCATGATTACTTCAGCACCAAAACTTGTAGCAACTTGAGAAATTTCAGCTGAATCGGTAGCCAACACTACGCGCTGTAAAGACGAGACTTGTGCTGCCTGCTGCCAGACATGCTGAATCAAAGACTTGCCATCAATCTCTTGGAGTGGCTTGCGACCGAGGCGCGTTGAACCCAAGCGCGCTGGAATTACTGCTAAAACATTATAGTTGACTGACTCTGCACCCATGCCTCTGATTTAGACCATACAAGTAAATTAGCCAAGATCGAACTTAATCAGAGTTTCCCTAGTTTCCCATGCGGTCTTGGAATATACGTTTACGACGAGTCGACCCATCCAGTGCTTTGAACAAAGCTCCGCGGAAAACTAAAAAGCCAAAAAATAAAAAGCAAAGCAGCACTGAATACAACAACCGCAAAACTAGATTTAAATCAGCACCAAGATAGGCATAGTCAAGCAATAACACTTCGAGATAGGTAATTGGATTCCCTTGAATAAATTGCACTTTAAAAAGTAGCTGATCATGCCAGATTAGCGGAGCAACGATAATCAGATGCGGCACCAGCCATTCAGGCCAGTTTTCTCGCATAAAATGCAAGCTGTGCCGTAGCGAATTAATCCCGTCTTCAGTTGCTAAATAGATACTTTCCAGTACCGGATTAAAGAGCAAGGTCAAGGCTGCGCCAAGCAGGATCCTTAGATTCATTGCCGAAACTGGCAGCGCGCGATTAAGTAATTCGTTAATAATAAAAAAAATAAAAGTCACGGTCAGCACTGCTGGAAATAAGAAAAAGAATCTACGTCGAATGATTTCTAATCCTGTTTTTTCAGCACGCACACCAGCTTCCAGGCACGGCAAGAGCAAGGTAATCAGCGCCGCGAAAACAAAACCCAATACAAAACCACCAACGATGCCAAAATTGCTCATCAAGTTAGCGACAAATGGGAACGCAAAGAGGAGTAAGAACATTACCAATGGAATCTTCCAGAGTAGCATGGTCGCAACTTGAGCTCTTTTCAGGGCCCGCAAATACATCGCGATATCAACACGAATGATTTCCGTAAGCTTAAGCATGTGGTTTCCTTCTCCGCCGCCTTCTGAGCGGAGCAGTTTTCTGCACTATTAAATCTACTGCGCGGGGTGGCGCTAAGGCCGCGTCAACAAGATGGACAAGTAAGCGCGCCCGCGGAGAACGCGGCAACATGGACTGCTCATACAAAAATAAATAGCGCTTCTTCAAGCACTCGGTAATTTCTTCACGCTCATTACGGGTAATCCCAATACGAGAATAAAGGCCTTTCAAGACTAGCTGCACCTCTTCATCAAGCTCTCGACTGTCTAATTCAAGGTGAAAGTCTGGATTATAATGAAGCTCGCGCTCGCGAGGATGCGGAGCTTGCTCGAATAGTTGCATTAATAAGTCTGAGGGCTCAGCCCCAAGAATCCGTCTTAAAGTTTCACGATCGACACTGCCAATTGCTAGGGCTGCCAATAAAATCCCCGCGGAAAGCACATAACCTTCACCGATCAGGGTATCCACACGGTGCAAAACCTCTTCCGTGATGTGCCATTGTGCCTTACCTCGACCGGCCCAAAAATCTTCTAATCCGGGTAATAAGTGATCCAGTAACCCGACAACACGCATTAATCTGAACGATGCACAACTTGCTCCACCATTTAATTCACGCAGGAATTCCTCGTGGATTCGTGCGGTCGCGCTTAAAGTAATCAACTGCACTGAGCCAAGTAGGGCATCGTAAGTTTCTGCCTCAATCACAAAGCCCGTGCGTGCAGTGTGACGAATTGCGCGAATCATGCGCACCGGGTCTTCATTAAAACGTTGGCCGGGATTGCCAATCATGCGAATTACACCGCGTTCTAGATCCTCAAGCCCTCCGACATAATCAATGACCGATCGGGTCTCGGGGTCGTAAAAAAGACCATTAATCGTCAAATCCCGCCTCAGTGCATCGGATTCAGCCGTGCCATAGGTATTATCAGTACGAGTTAGGTGCACTGTTTTTTTTTGAGTTTCTACTACTTCATCGCTACCCTCAGAATCAAGCTTAGCTTCCGACCGAAATGTGGAAACCTCCAATATTTTTTGTCCCGGGAAGAACACATGATTTAGCGGAAAGCGCCTGCCGATAATACGGCTATTTCTGAATAACTTACGCACTTCCTCAGTTGTTGCACTAGTTCCGATATCGAAATCTTTAGGAGTTTTGCCTAAAAGCAGATCGCGCACTCCACCACCAACCAAATACGCAATGTGTCCGTGACGATGTAGACGAGAAATTACCTTCAAGGCATCTTCGTCGATATTTCGATGTGATAGTTGATGCTCTTTTCGGGAGACGATCAGTGGGGTTTCAGTCATGAACAATCTTGTATTTACTACGAAAAAATTACACGGCGATTAGTTGTTATTACTCACTAGAGTAACAGTTTCACTCCAATCTCAACAGATCTTAACTCTTTAACCCAGCCACAGGAGAGTATCAATTACTTGGCACAATACTTGCTATTTTCTAGGCAAGTTCGGGCTAAGAGATTCTCTTAGCCTTAACCAATTTAGATTAGACCTGATACTAAACGCAGTAAATTAAAAGAGTCGAGGTAAATAATCTATGGGGCCTAAATCGAAAACTTATCGATCTCAGTGTGGCTTTGGTTTAGCAGAGATGATGGTTGTACTCTGCATTACAACCCTTGCACTAGGTTTTGCAATTTCCAATGCCCGTAATTTGGAAAATCCAACTGACGTAGGCGCGCAGACAACACTAGCATTTTTTAAGCAGCTGCGAGCCAAAGCAGTTAACTCAACCCAAGCCTATACGATCAGTCCAGCCAACGGCTATCGACTGCAGGTCGCTTCAGCTCGAACCTGCAATGAAACTCCAACAGTTGAGCAAGGTGTCTATCTCGAACTTCCGCGGGATACTCGCTTCAGTTCGCAATCCTGGTCTGTTTGCTTTAGCTCACGCGGGCTCCCGCAAACAGCAGAAACTGTGCAAATCACTCATCAGGGGATGACCAAGCAAGTTGAAGTTCTACTTGGTGGAGCGATACGTTCGCTATGAATTTGAAATTAAGAAGATCACAACATGGCACTTCATTAATCGAAGTTATGGTCTCGCTGAGCATTATGTCGATTGTGATGGGCACAATGACACCAGCTTATGTAAAATTCATGAAGCTAAATAACTACGGTGAAACTTATGCAGGTGCTGTAGCGGCAGCACAGAAAAAGTTAGATAATTTGCGTTTTCTAAACCCCAGCACCTTGCCGACAACGGGAAGTACTGGACCAGAAGCAATTAACGCCGGCGAAAGAAGCTATCAGGTTACAACGTTTTATTGTCGCGATAATTCCCTTTGCACTTCAACTGAAGTGCGACATTTAACTGTCGAAGTCACTTACAAAAATGAGCTCTTATTCACAGCGAGCACGGTTTATGCCCGACTTAATTAAACTCAGCATAAATTCTCGTGGCTTTACAATCATGGAAGTGATGCTTTCATCATTTCTCGGCTTAGTAGTACTCAGTGTCTCGTTTGGATCACTAATCAGTAATCGAGGAATTTTTAGGTTTGACTTACAGCGCTCGGCGATGAATCAGAATTTACGTGGTTCTCTAGATTTTGTCGGCACAATGGTTCGCGAAGCTGGGGAAAATTTACCCAGCAATGTCCCTGCTGTCGAAATTATTGATGGCAATACAAATCCGGATCAGATGATCCTACGCAGAAATCTAATTGATCAAGTTCTTAAAGTCTGCCAAGAAATAGAAAGTGGTTCTGCGACAAATCGAATTTATTTTGCGCTCAACGGTTCACCAGACACAGGCTGTATTCGCGCAAATAATTTAAGCATCTATGACGCCTGGCGAAGCTACCGACTCGCTCACGGTGGGACAGTTAAGGCTTTTCTGTATAATATCGTGACTCACGAAGGTGAGTTTGTTGACTATTCGAGTGAAACAGATACTGGAGCTGATCTCTATATTCAAAAAGATTCTGGCACTTTTCTCTACGATTACCCGGTCAATGCAGCCGCA
Source organism: bacterium (assembly GCA_016786595.1). Lineage (NCBI taxonomy): Bacteria > bacterium. The sequence continues at coordinate 34,804 of JAEUWB010000034.1, forward strand.
GTCTATATTATCGAAGAGTGGCACTTTCGCATTGGCTCTTACCTCGGTCAGCCCAATTACTTACAAGTCATAGAAAACGGCGATATGGATAATATTCTAAATGTAATGTTTGGCATTCAAGAATTTAATGTGACAGCAATTTTGCAGGACAACACCACCCAAAGCAGCTTTGACCGTACAAATAATTGGAAGCTCTTGCGTGGCATTCGCATTCGACTTGGTGCACAGACGCAAACAAAATTAAAAAATGTCTCAAGTCAGCTTGAGGCTGAATACTTCCCTCGAAACATTCTCTCTGACTAAGGAAATATGCTACAGCGAAAACAAACTCAAGGCGGTTTTATTCTGGTCAGCACCTTAATGGTGATGTCTATTCTACTAACATTACTTGGAGCGTATTTTTTTACGACCAACATTGAGCTCGTTAACGCGCGCTACCTTGGCCAGAATACTAAAGGGTTCTACGCCGCAGAAGCTGGACTTAATTTGCGTGCCGAGCATATCCGCGCACTTTTCCAAGGCTACAACCGCCCCACGGGCACAAGTCCAAATGCCACCGATCCCTGCGCAACAGGTAATGTAGGGGCAGGTGATTTTGCTTGTGTTTCCAACACAATCGAGCGCCATTCAGCAACTACATATGTCACCGAAGATCCGGGCAATCCTGTTTTAATTACGATTCCACCTGGTGAGCGCTTTCAGAATCTGAGCGCTCAGGAATATCGCTACGCAGTAAATTCTATCGGTAAAAGCCCAGACGATCGCACAGAAGCCCAGTTAGAATTACGTTTTAAGAGTAGGCTTGTTCCGATGTTTCAGTTTGCAGTTTTTTACAATAAGGACTTAGAAATCCTACCGGGCCCTTCGATGCAACTCAATGGCCCAGTGCACACCAATGGCGACATTTATTTAAACACCAATACTCTTGACCCGGGTCTAAGAATTGACGGTCAGGTAACAACCGCTAAAGATGTCTACCGCGGAAGAAAGGATCAAGATTTGTGTTTAACAAATAAAGTCCAGGTTAAAGACCCCTTAAATTATCGGCGCTTAATCGCAAGCTGCAGCACCCGCCGCCTAGTGCAAACTGCAGAATTAACCCCCTGGAATGGCATGATTCAGAATCATGTCTCCGAAGTTACAGTCCCCGACCCAGAAGAGTTCGATCCCACAGCAGGAGCAACA
>JAEUWB010000035.1 GCA_016786595.1 bacterium
CGATTTTATTCCTGACACATGATTATCGCTTTGGCTATGTCTGGAAAACATCGAACAACGAGATGCACCCACTCTATCTAATTTCTGCAGTCTGGGGCGGGATGGATGGATCGATGCTGCTCTGGGCTGTGGTTACTTCGATTTATGGAATTTTCTGTGTCAGATCTTTGAGATTTGCCCAGCAAACTTTCCGCAGCGCAACGTATGCATTCTTTCACGCTGGGACACTTTTTTTCTACTCAGTCGTATGTTTTTTTACCAATCCGTTTCGACTGTTGCCGACTGAACAAATTCCAAGCGACGGGTCAGGATTAAATCCGCTTTTACAAAACCCTTCAATGTTAATTCATCCACCCTGCTTGTACTTAGGGTTCACCGGACTTTTAGTGCCTGCGGCCTTGATGTGCGGCGCCTTGATGACGCGTAGTCTAACTGCTGACTGGCTGGCAAGTTTACGACGAGCGACATTAATTCCCTGGGCATTTCTCACCTGTGGCATAATTCTCGGAGGTCATTGGGCTTATATCGAACTTGGTTGGGGCGGGTTTTGGGCTTGGGATCCGGTTGAGAACGCATCTTTCTTACCTTGGCTGACAAGCACTGCCTTAATTCATTCGATTATGGTGCAAGAGCGCCGCGGAATTCTGAAATTCTGGAACGCGCTGCTTGCGTTTCTTTCCTATGGGCTTTGCGTTTTTGGAACATTTCTCACGCGCTCGGGAGTAGTGCAGAGCGTACACGCCTTTGCCGAAACAGATGTGGGCTGGGTCTTTTTGTCGTATTTAGCGATTTACACGCTAAGCATTGCGCTGATCTGCTTTGCACGCTGGGAACAATTTGCAGCCGAGAACCCAATTGAGACATTTTATTCTCGCGAAGCGGTGTTTCTGATTAACAATCTGCTCTTAGTTTCCATCTGTTTTGCCACATGTTGGGGGGTGTTATTCCCTGTAATTAGTGAGGCGGTGGTTGGCGAGAAAAGTGTTGTCGGACCGCCATTTTTTAATCAAGTTAATAGCCCGCTATTTTTATGTCTGCTCTTCCTGATGGGCACAGGGCCGCTTTTGGCCTGGCGCAGAACGAGTTTATCTAAACTAAAATCATTACTTGCTTTTCCATTATTGGTTGGCAGTGCTGCAACAGTGACACTTTTTATCATTGATTTAAGTCGTCCACTTGCCGCACTAAGTTTTGGGATTTTACTGATGGGCATGACGACAATTCTTGCCGAATTTAGGCGAGGACTGAGAGTGCAAAATGAAATCTTGCCGAACATGAAGCGGCTCTCGCTAGCTGCAATTTGGAGATTAATCCGGCAAAAGCCACGGCGTTACTGTGGCTATCTTGTGCATGCAGGAATTTATGTGATGGCGCTTGGAATTATTGCCTCGAGTGTTTACAAAATCGAGCGTGATGTAAGTTTGGTACCAGGGGAGGCAGTTGAAATTGGACGCTACCGGATTGAACTTGCCAACTTACGTGAGCAAAGCTTTCCCAATTATCAGGCTTTAATTGCTGAAGTTAAAGTGCTCGATCGCAACAATTCATTAATTCAAATTCTTTTCCCTGAGCAGCGTTTTTATCCACGGGGAGAACAGGTTACCTCTGAAGTTGCGGTGCATTCGACCTTGCTTGAAGATGTTTATCTGGCTTTAGGCGGGCTTGATAATTCAAGCTCGGAAAGTCGCGCTGCGTTTAAAATTTTCTTAAATCCGCTGCAAGTTTGGCTTTGGATTGGAGCTGGAGTGCTTTTTTGTGGGATCTTTTTACTGATTGTCTTGACGCGATTGGAGCCTGTTGCGGTTGTGGCAGGTGGCAGTGCGCGAGTAGTAAGTCCAGTGTCGGGGAGGCAGCATGCATAACCTCGAGGCACTAGCTGCAGTATTCATTTGTATTTTTGGTGTTGCCCATTTAATCGTTCCATTTTTCGACGCCCAAGTTTTAATTGACGAGCCAAAGGCAGTTACCGCCTTGGACCAGGCACTCAAACCGCAGGTTGAACCACAAGTTTTTGAAGTTGAATTGGAAGAAGATTTTAAGGCGGGTAAATTAAGCCTGGAAGAGTATCAAGCGGAGAAAAAACATTTTTCTCCAAACACGCCAGATACGGATTAATGGAACAAGCAAATTTTATATTTGAAGATTTATCCAAGTGGTTCGGGCGCAAACCGGTTTTTACAAAATTGTCCTGTAAGCTTACAGCCGGAGAAATTCTTGGCATTCGGGGACAAAATGGCAGCGGTAAAACTACGCTCTTGCGCTGCCTGGCTGGACTAAATTCGCCGACAAGTGGAAAAATTAGTTGGCCCAACCAAGTAGCAAAACAATTAAAACGACCAGTGCTAGGAGTGCTCGATCACGATAATTTTTTCTACGAAACACTAAAATTAATCGAGATTTTAAAGATTCATGCAACTATTCGCGGACTCGATGACTTGGCTGTTACGCGAGTGTTGGATGATTTTGGGCTTCAAGAAATTAAATTTGATTTGATTTCTACACTTTCGCAGGGTTTTCGTCGTCGCGCTGCACTGGCAGTAGCTTTTTTGGGCGATCCACTAGTGCTGATCCTGGATGAGCCATTTTCAAACCTAGATGCAAAGAGCGCTGGGAAGCTGGTCGATCTTTTAAGACAAAGAAAATCTTCAACTAGCGTGACGCTACTCTCCTATCACCAGCAAGCAGAAGTTCAGGATCTGTGTGATTATAGTCTCGATCTATCGAACGGTTTGGAGAGCGACATCTCGCGAGGTGCTAGCCGGTGAAACTCTTGATTGCACTAGTGCGCCGTGATCTCAGCATGCTCATCCGCGACACTGCACTTTTCTATGGAGTGGTTGCAGTGGTGCTTACCTTTGCCACACTTGCTGGAATCTTGTCGCGACTTGCAGTAGCCGATGATCGGCTGCGTCTTGATCTTACTTTGGCCCTAATTGTTTTGAATTGGTTACTTGTCGGTCGCGAAGTGAGTCGGACTTTTGCGGAGAATGATTTCCAGAATCGCACCCTCAATGGTTTAGCAGTGATGGGCCTCGACCTGGGAAGTCATTTTATTGCCCGTGTGTTTTCTGGAACGGTTTTTGTCGCAGCACTAAACCTGCTTGGACTTTTCGCCACACTCTATATTTCTGGCCTCGATCTGTTTACTCAGGGATTCGCGCAGTTCGCTCCAGTTTTATTTACCCTCGGACTATTCGCACTGGGGATTACGGCCTTAGCTACCTTACTTGCGGCGATTGCAGTGCAAATTTCTGGCTTAGGATTAGTTTTCGACATTTTACTTTTGCCCTTGGCCATTCCGCAGACGCTCGGTGTGCTGGCAGTCTTACAATCGAGCGTTGAGCGAGCGCCTAATATTTTTCTAAGTTCAGCAATGCTATTGACTTTTGGATTTGCGATTTTAGTTGTAGGTTTGGGGTTGATCTTGTTTGAATTTTTAGTGAATTATGATCGTGCAAGGTAGGGGCGTTCAAGCAGATGAGTAATATTTTATCGCCAGAGCAGTTGATCTCCAGTGTTTGGGCCCGTTGGGTGCTGCCCAGTTTGAGTGTTTTACTAATCTGCCTCGTGCAATATCTGATTTTTATTGTTGTACCAGATGAAAATGTGATGGGCTCTGCGCAGCGCATTTTTTATTTTCATGTTGGCGCAGCTTTTACCAGCTATTTGATGATTGCCATACTTTTTATTGCCAGCGTTTATTATCTCTGGAGTGCGGACGCTCGATCTGATCACTTTGCTCGTGCTGCGGCAGAGATTGCGCTACTTTTTGCTTCAATCGTGCTGATTACCGGCATGATTTGGGGGAAGTCTTCCTGGAACACGTATTGGCGTTGGGAGCCGCGCATCGTTTCACAGCTAATTTTATGGCTGACACTTGCAGGCTACGTGCTTGTTCGTAAATTATTGGCCACAGAAGAAGTGCAGGCAGCGCGCTTTGCCGCTGTCTTAGGCGTGCTGGCAACGGTGTTGGTGCCTGTTGTGATTTTTTCGATCAGACTGATTGAGCCAAGTGCACAACTCCATCCGCAGGTAATCTCCAACCAAGGACTACGTGCCCCCAGCTTTGTTTGGACCTTACTGACTGCTACGTTGGCACTCGGTACTTTCGCTAGCTGGTTGTGGTTACTCTTAGTAGCTAAACTTTTTTTACAAGCTGAGATCACTAACCTTTCTCGGCAGCGCCATCTTGAAGAATAGGGGAATTATATGAATTCTAACACTCCACAGACCTATTGGTACCTTTTTCTAGGCTATACAGCTTTCTGGTTGCTAATCAGCGCGTTTCTTGTTGTATTTGGCAATAAATTGAGAAAAATGAATGATGAAATTGTGCGTTTGAAGGAGCGCAATTCTAAATGAGCAAGCAAGTTAGAAAAGCTGTAATCCCAGCAGCTGGATTAGGAACGAGATTTTTACCGGCAACAAAATCTGTGCCCAAAGAGCTACTACCGATCGTTGACACCCCAACGGTGCAGTATATCGTGAAGGAAGCTTCTGATTCAGGAATTGAAACAGTTATTTTTATTACAGGTCGTGGCAAGAACGCGATTATTGATCATTTTGACATCTATCCTGAACTTGAAGCTAAGCTTCAAGGGGAAGGCAAGTCAGAGTTATTGAAAGCTTTGCACGACACTAGCTATTTAGCGAAATTTGTAAGTGTCAGGCAGGGGGAGCCACGCGGGCTTGGTCACGCAGTGCTCTGCGCCAAGGACGTAGTCGGGGAGGAGCCTTTTGTTGTGCTTCTCGGCGATGATTTAGTTGATGCCGTGACACCCTGCACGCAGCAAATGATTGATATTTACAATAAATATCAAAAATCAGTTGTGGCTTTGATGCGTGTTGGTGATGAGGATGTGTCTAAGTTTGGAATTTGTGGCGGGCACCAGATTGCAGAGCGCGTCTATGAATTAGACACGATGGTTGAAAAGCCGAGCTTAACTGATGCGCCTTCTAATTTAGCGATTGTCGGACGTTACGTGCTTGGGCCAAACATTTTTAAATATCTCGAAGAGACCGATCCGGGTAAGAATGGAGAAATTCAATTAACTGATGCGATGGAGCGAATGATGAAGACAGAAGGCTTTATTGGTTACGAATTTAGTGGCCAACGCTTTGATGCGGGGGATAAATTCGGCTTCATCCAAGCTGGCATCCATTACGGCCTGAAGCGTCGTGATATTGCTCCACGCCTTAAGGCCTACATGCGCGAGTTACTGAACAGTAATTCTTAGCGCATTTTTGCTATGAACTGCAGTGACATTGCGTGGAAAATTTTACTCTCCAACCAAGCTCACGCAGTTCGTAGCGGAATTATCCGAGAAAATCCAAGAAAGCTTACGCTAATTCAAGCTGAGTGTTTGCTACAGTGGGTGATCCAGCAAGCAGATCTCAGCAATCGATTGGTGAGCGGCACACTTTACCGTTACATCTCAGCGCTCAGGCATTTCGCGCTCGATGACCAAGCCTTTGCCGAGGTGATTGATGCTCATGGCCTTAGTCTGCCACATAAAAAATATCGTGAGCAGGCCTTATTGCTACGTGACCAATTTGACGAAGTGCAGCGCAGGCTGAATTACTTCGCCGAGGAGCGCATTCTTGAACTGGCCTTTGAATTATTAAGTCAGGAACAAAGTAGTGCGCGTTTAATTTATCCAAAAAACGTGGAATTAAAACTTGAGACCGGTAAGCGAAGGTCAGAACTTGAAACTAAGTTTATTAACTTACTCTCGAAGCAGAGTGAAGTCAGTCAAACTGAGCTAGTTCATGATTCCAAGCTGGAGAATACTTTAATCCACACACCGCTTGCGCAAAAACTCCTCAGTTGCCTAGATGCTTGGCCGACTGCCGCAAAGGATAAGCTGAGTAGCGCGCAATTCCTCTCTTGGTATTCTGCTCAGAGGGTTAAGCTTGCTGATTATCGCCAAGCTTTAGCCAAGTTTGACCCGAAAATTAGTTCACAGTTACTCAGTGAACGAGTCCTGACACAACGCGCCATTACGCGATCGATTGTTGAAGCAAATCTTGCTTATCGATTGTTAATTGACCCAGATGCACCTGGGGTTGAACTAAAACCGCAAGATTCAATTTTAGGCTTTCAGGAGTGGAGTAAGATTCTACGACGTGTTCTTACTCAGAGTAGCTATGCCACACTAAGAACCAACGAATTTTACCAGAACGTAGTAAGCGTAAGCTTGTCGGAAAAAGCTCCGGGTGAAACCGAGGATTTAGCGGCGCGTGCATTGCGGGCGATTCAGAGCCGCAGTTCTAACCAACTTACCGCCTATGACGCTAAGTTTGAGGAGGAGTATCAAACTGCAACTGCCCTCAGCACCTATAGTGTTTCCGATCTGGAAATCCTAAGCGATTGCCCGCAGCGCTACTTTTTTCGCACAGTGCTTAAGCTTGAAAATTTAGATCAAGCCCCTGAGGATCGCATTCCAGCTGAAAGTGGAACACTCGTGCATGAAAGTTTGAAGCAATTCTATGCACTAAAAATTCCTGTCACCCGGGAAAATTTTCAAACTGCCTGTAATCATCTTAAGCAAATAGCACTTGAGCAATTTGAAAAGTCAAAAGAACGACAGCCTAGAGCAGCTTTAAAAGTGCTACCGACAATTGATTGGGATTCTTCAGCATTTTATCTTGCGGAAAAAGAATATATTCTTCGCGGTCTTGATCAGGCGTTAGACGCAAAAGTAAAATTACGTGGCCCATTGCGACGTGCACTAGAACTGCAACTTAACTACTTTAGTAGTTATCCAATCGCGGTTGAAGCGCAGTCATATGCTAATAAATCTGACCCGTTTTTCTATTTGGAGCGAGTTCAAGTTCGTGGAATTGTCGATCGCATTGACCAAGAGCAAAACAGATTTCACGTTTGGGACTATAAGACGGGCAGTGTCCCAAGTAGGGCTGATGTAAAGAAAAATCGAAGCCTACAGCCTGCGATTTATTCTGCAATTGTTGAAAAGCGTTTTGGTCAGGTTGCTCGTGTTGGCTTTATTCCGCTTGGCGGTAGAAACAATGAGCTCGAGGAGCCAACTGAAGTCACAGATTTGATTGATCAAGCAAAAACTCAGGACTTAATTCATAGGCTCGATCAAAGAGTACGCCAGGGTGATTTTAGTCAAGTGCTAGAGACTACAGCTTGTTCCTATTGTGAATTCTCGCGCATTTGCTTTCGCGATCAGCGCTTACTTGAGAAAAAACTTTTAGCGCAGCAAGCACAAGCAAAAAACACCACGCAGTCGACTCAGCTCGTAGTGAAAATCAAGCAGGAGCCAAGCACGGAGGTAAGCTCAAGTAGCTTTAGCCTCAGTCCGCTGCAGTTACTTGCTGCCGACCCACTCAAGAGCGTAGCCGTTAGAGCTGGGGCTGGATCGGGAAAAACTCAAGTCTTAGTCACACGCTATCTAAGACAGATCTTAATTGGTGCATCAGTAAAAAGTATTCTCGTGATTACTTTTACCGAGAAAGCGGCAGAGGAATTAAAACGCCGAATTTATCACGCGCTTGAACGCATGCAAAGCAGTCGCGCCTTTCTCGGAAACGAAATTTCAGAGGAAGCACTTAAGTCGGTTGAACTTGCCCGAGTTGATTTCTCGCAGGCGCGAATTAGCACAATTCATGGTTTTGCACGTGCATTAATTTTAAGAAGTGGACTTGAGCGCTATCAGCATACTCGAATTATTGCACCGCTTGAGCGTGAAGAATTGCTCTCAGAGATTTTTAGATCTGTGCTAGTCAATTCTAAAAGTGATCAACTTTTAAAGCTATACCGTCATGACATAGCTCGCCAGCGTCTCGCAGATTTAATCAAGCAAGCTATCTCTGAGCGCTTCCATGGTAAAGTTAAAGCTCAATATCAGCGTGAAGCATTGGAGCAGGATATTCGTTTACTACTGCAAGAACTTGCCGAAGTGAATTTTGAGAAGCTCATCTCACAATTAAAATTTTGGAATGAAGTTCAAAGACGCTGGTTTAGCGATGCTCAAGCAAGTCTTGAGACGCCGCAGCAGGAAATTTATGCGGGAATTCTAGAACGCACTGAAAAGCTTGAGCAGCAGCTAACCAGTCCAGCTGAGCTCAGTCAGCATCGCGAAAATATCGCTGAGCTATCGAATTATCTCAATCTTTATCGCCGCCGCGCACTCAAGAAACCGAAGAACTATTTAAAAATACTTGCCGACCTACTTGAGCAAATCTTACCTGAAATCTCATCTCTCGAGGCAGAATTAGCTTTTATTGAGTTGACTGAGGATTTTGAAAAAGTCGCAAGTGCGGTTGCCTACAACTACCAGCAGTCAAAGTTGCAGCGCGGAGCGGTGGATTTTTTCGATCTACTACTTGGTGCCGAGGAAATACTCAGCAACTACCGAGGTGGAGGCGGCAACCAATCGAGTCATGCAGGGTTTAAGTATCTCGATCAGATTCGTCACCTCATGCTCGATGAATTTCAAGACACCGATGCACGACAGTGGCAAATCGTTAAACATCTACTCACCGACGAAGGCCGAACACTTTTTGTTGTTGGCGATGAAAAGCAGTCGATTTATAGATTTCGTGGAGCTGAAGTCAATCTATTTCGCGAAGCTGTGCAGGCGGTTGAAGCACGTAACGGGCGGGTAATTTCACTAACCGAGAATTATCGTTCCGAGCCGCAAATTCTTGATTTTGTAAATCATGTTTTTGCTACCGAGATGGCAGATCTTAACTTTGAGCCGCTAACTGCAAAATTGCCGAGCAGTGGTAACTCAAGCGTGGAAGTATTTTTTGTCTCAGGAAAGGCAGATTCCGATAAAGACGCAGCTGAAGCCCAGCTCATTGCCCGTGAAATAAAAAGCCGGGAAATACAAAACGGGGGAACAAAAAACTGGATTGCACCGCAGCAAGAGATTGCAATTCTTGCGCGCACGCGCCTGCAACTAGAAAAGCTTGCTTTGGCATTAGGTGCCGCGGGCATTCCCTATACGGTCAAAAACAATCAAGCTTTCTTTGAATTGCAGGAAGTAAATGAGGTGGAGTTATTTTTAAAATTCATTGCAGCGCGGATTGATGGTAAACTTGATGCGATTTCTCTGGTAGGATTGTTGCGTTCTTCTTTGCTGGGTTATAGCGACCAGCAAATTTATAAATTGTCACTCCAGCACGATTCGTGGGAAAAGTGCGCACTGAGCTTGCCGCAAATTGCAACTTGGTGCCAGTTGGCACAAATCATTCCGGCAATTGACCTACTGGAAAGCATTTTCTTAAGTCCACACTTTGGTGGTGGGCTACAAGCGCTAGGCTACGCTGAACGTATCGCGAATGTGCAGTTACTGATTGCGACCATGCGTGAGTTAGATCCGCTGCTACAGTCGTATGAGAAGCTTGCGCGCTGGATTGCATATGAGAGATCTAGTGGCGGACATGCGCTAGCAAATGACTCACTAGCGAAAAATAAATCAGTTGAGAATAGGGATCGCAATCAAGCACCTCTACCCGTTGTGCTTTCTACTATTCATGCGGCCAAGGGACTAGAATTTGATACAGTGATTTTACCATTTCTTTCCAGCAAATTGCGTGAACGCTCGGATGCAATTCTTGGAAATTTAGGAAGTAATGAAATTCTTTGCTTGCCCCCGCGCAAGAATCAAAGCGTAGTCTATCAAACATTGAAAAAGTCAGAAAAAATTAGCGATCATCAGGAAGAGCTTCGCATTTATTATGTGGCTTGTACGCGAGCCAAAAAAAGACTACTATTGTCAGTGCGGGATGATGTGCTAAAGCAGCTGGAGAACGAAAGCAGTAAATATACGTTTGGAGCTACCTTGTTAAGTAAAGGACAGCTTGATGATGAAGAATCCCCTCATTGCTTCATCTACAATCAATCGCAAATACCAGTAAAGGTATTAGATCTGAGTACGTTATGATACGAATTTTGGGGATTCATGCGCCTAGAAACCTTTAGAAAAATTGTCAGTGAGAAAATTCTCGTGCTCGATGGGGGCATGGGAACAATGATTCAGGCTGCAAAGCTTAGTCCTGAAGATTACGCTGGGAAAATGCAGCTTGCCAAAGATCAAAAAGGCAATAACGACTTGCTATCACTGACTCAGCCAGATCTGATTCGGCAAATCCACTCAACTTACCTCTCAGCAGGTGCCGATCTGATTGAGACCAATACTTTTAATGCCAATCAATTTTCCCAAGCAGACTTTGCCTGTGAGCACTTAGTTTATGAGATGAATCTGACAAGCGTTAACCTAGTGCGCGAAGCGATTAAGCTTAGCTCGCCGAGTCAAAGTGCTTATATTGCTGGGTCGATTGGGCCTTCAAATCGCTCTGTTACTTTGTCACCTGATGTTGAGCGTCCAGGTTATCGCGCTACGACATTTGCTGATGTTGTTCAGGCCTATACGCCACAAATCAATGCGCTGATTGACGGGCAAGTTGATTTCCTGCTCGTCGAGACAGTTTTTGATACGCTGCTTTGTAAGGCTATTCTGTTTGCAATCGATCAAGCGTTTGCACAAAAAAATACTCGCTTGCCGGTTATAGTTTCAGGCACGATTGTTGATTTAAGTGGCCGCACGCTCTCCGGGCAAACCGCCAAGGCTTTCTATCATTCGATCGCGCATGCCCCAGAACTTGCTGCGGTTGGCTTAAACTGCGCACTTGGCGCAAAGCAAATGCGACCTTTTCTTGAAGAACTAGCTCGCGATATTCCTTATCCAGTCATTGCCTATCCGAATGCTGGACTACCCAATGAGTTTGGTGGCTACGACCAAACGCCGGGGCAGTTTTGTGGTGAATTAAAAGAGTTTTTGTCGCGCGGGCTGGTAAATTTAGTTGGTGGCTGTTGCGGAACAACGCCAGATCACATTCGCGAACTTAAAGACTTAGTCGAAGGTGTTAAGCCGCGAGTCATTCCGGAGCTTAAAGATCATTATCTTCATCTCTCTGGCTTAGAGCCATATACAAAAACTCCCGAGTCGAATTTTTTTAATATTGGCGAACGTACAAACGTAACTGGGTCGAAGAAATTTCTTGAACTAGTTAAAAATAATGATCTCGATACAGCTTTAACAATTGCGCGCGAGCAAGTGCTCTCTGGTGCCCAAGCTTTAGATCTCAATGTCGATGAGGGTTTGATTGATTCTCGGCAAATCATGCGTGATTTTGTGAATTTACTTGTATCCGAACCTGACATTTCGCGTGTTCCTTTCGTCTTTGATTCTTCAAAGTGGGAGGTGATTCAAGCTGGACTTGAATGCTGTCAAGGTAAGTCGATTGTTAACTCAATTAGCCTGAAGGAAGGGGAAGCGGAGTTTATTAAGCATGCCCGGCTTGCTCGTGCCTATGGGGCGGCTGTGATTGTCATGGCTTTTGATGAAAAGGGCCAAGCAGATACGCTCGATCGTCGCATTGAAATATGCCAGCGTGCCTATGATATTTTGACCAAGCAGGTTGGATTCCCGGCGGAAAATATTATCTTTGACCCCAACATTTTGGCTCTGGCGACGGGAATTGAAGAGCACAATAATTATGGCGTTGCCTTTCTTGATGCGGTGCGTTGGATTAAGACGAATTTGCCACATGCTGGCGTAAGTGGCGGTTTAAGTAACGTCTCTTTTTCCTTCCGCGGAAATAATACGGTGCGTAGGGCGTTTAATACTATTTTCTTATACCACTCCATTCGTGCCGGGCTTGACATGGCGATCGTCAATGCTGCTGAATTAGATGTTTATGAAAGTATTGACCCGACGTTACGTGATCACATTGAAGATGTTATTTTCAACCGTAGTCCTGATGCCACTGAGCGCTTGGTGCAATTTGCTGATAAATTAAAAGGAACTTCTACTGGAAAATCGGCAAGCGAGGATCTAACTTGGCGAAATCTCCCCGTAGCGGAGCGGCTGACGCATGCACTAGTCAAAGGCATTGCTGATTTTGTAGAAGATGACACCGCTGAAGCTTATCGTGAACTTAAAGAACCAATGCTTGTAATTGAAGGCCCCTTAATGTCTGGGATGAACGTAGTGGGAGAACTTTTTGGCAGTGGCAAGATGTTTTTGCCGCAAGTTGTAAAAAGTGCGCGTGTAATGAAAAAAGCCGTTAGCGTGCTGCTGCCATATTTAGAAAACAAAAAGGCTGCAGTTAGCAAGAAGCATGGCAAGATCTTGCTTGCAACCGTTAAGGGCGATGTGCATGACATTGGGAAAAACATTGTCGGAGTTGTCTTGGGCTGTAACAACTACGAGATCCTCGATCTTGGTGTGATGGTTTCTTGTGAGAAGATTTTAGAAACAGCTCGACAGGAAGAGGTCGATATTATCGGCTTAAGTGGCTTAATTACTCCATCGCTTGATGAGATGGTGCATGTGGCTAAAGAAATGGAGCGCTCAGGCTTTAAAATCCCGCTCTTAATCGGTGGGGCGACAACTTCACGCAAACACACTGCGGTGAAAATTGCTCCACATTACCAGCACGGCGTGGTGCATGTAAATGATGCCTCGCGAGCAGCACCGGTTGTCGGCAAGTTGATTAATAAAACGCTCAAGCCCGAATTCCTTGCGGAAATTAACTCTCAATATCAGAAAATTGCCGATGAGTTTGCGCAAAAAAAACAAGACCGACATTATTTACCGATTCAAGAAGCCCGCAAGCATAAGCCACAGCTGAGCTATGACCCAGTTGTGCCAAAATTTTTAGGCGTCAAAGTTTATGACGATTTTCCGCTTGCTAGGTTAAGAAATTTCATTGATTGGGGACCTTTCTTTAATGCCTGGGAACTCCCGGGGCGGTTCCCAGAGATTCTAGATTCAGAGCAATATGGCAAGGAAGCTAGAAGCCTTTATCATGACGCAAGTCAGTTGCTAGATACCTTGATTGACAAAAAACTGATCCGTGCCAAAGGCGTTGTTGGAATTTTTCCGGCAAATTCTACAGCTACAGATGATCTTAAAGTTTTTTCTTCGGAAGGTAAGTTGGAAGAGCTGATCACATTTAATATGTTGCGCCAGCAGGGGGAAAAGCGCGAAGGAATTTTTAACACTTCACTTGCCGATTATGTTGCTCCATTAGAGTCGGGGGTGCGTGATTACTTGGGCGCGTTTGCTGTGACGTCTGGAATTGGCTTAGCTGCGCTGGTTCAAGCTGCAGAAAAAGAGAACGATGACTACCGCTCGATTATGCTTAAGGCCTTAGCTGACCGTTTAGCTGAAGCTTTTGCTGAGTGTTTGCATCAGATCGTTCGTCGCGAGCTTTGGGCCTATGCGCCGGATGAGAATTTAAAGCCTGAGGCAATACTTCGCGAAAAATATCTAGGTATTCGTCCAGCGCCAGGCTATCCAGCCTGTCCCGACCACACGGAGAAGGAAAAGTTATTCAAGCTTCTAGCCGTAACTAAACACACTGGGATACAGCTTACGGAATCATATGCAATGACTCCGGCTGCAGCAGTTTGTGGACTTTATTTCGCCCATCCGGAAAGTCACTATTTTGGAATTGGTAGAATTCTTAAAGACCAAGTTGAAGAGTATGCAAAGCGTAAGGGCATGACAGTTGCTGCGGTGGAGCAGTGGTTAGCTCCGAATTTGTTAGATTAATCAGACTGACCTTTAGGTAGCGCATCGAGAGGCAGTATGTTAAAATAGTTTTTATGAGTGGTTTAAAGCAGCAACTTAAAGATTGCCCGATCGAGCTAGCGGATCAGCAAGGCAATATTGCCAGGTTTGGCAAGTTGGTCGATATGAACCGTTCTTTTGATATTAAATATTGGCAACAAAAAACCACCTCAGAACGTATGCGCGCAGCTTGGGGGCTAGTAGTTTACGCTCTCCAACGTAAGGAGCAGATAAAAGATGAGCCCCGACTTCAAAGAGCTGTTACAAGCTTTCAACGACAATCACGTTGAGTATCTGCTAATCGGAGAAAAGTTGCAGTCCACTAATTTGACTTCAGCCACTCTCGAAACATTGCCTGAAGACTTGTGTTTTTTTGCGTGGCGATAGCTCGGGCACGCTCAATATCTTTACGCTCTGCGCTTAGTGTAATTCTTCGAATTTCTATGTTGCGTTTTGGTGCACCGGCATTTTTGCGATAACCCCCTTGTGAATGCGCCGAAGCCCAGGATTTAATTTCTCCTAATAATAATAACGTAGAATTTAAATTCATTCCTTTGACTAGCGTCCCGGTGGAAATCCATAAAAATACTTGCTCGATGTTAAGGCCTGGATATTTACTGAAATCTAGTGCTTCCAGGAATGCTTTGAACTGTTTGTGATCTTTTAGGTGCTTGAGTGCTTCTTGGTTGCTGAGGTTAATCATAGCGAGGTTAAGTGTTTATCCAAAAATTTTTCTAAATGCGAATACGAAATTTTAGCTTTATCTTTTACATATTGCCCAGTCATTTGCATCATAATCTTCAGGTGTTCAGGGCCATCATTGAGTTCAAAACGAAAGAAATATCCTAGTTCACTTGCAACCTTAGCACTAACGAGAAACCGGCCGATACGTCCATTCCCATCAGTATAGGGATGCAGCATTTGAAAATGAAAATAGAGTTTTGCCAACGCACCGATTGCTAACTTTCGATTACTCGCTAAGTGCTTATTAATATGAAAATCAAGAAAAGCTTGATATTGTTCTTTAACCTCAATCGGATTTGCGTACTGTACTTCTACCAGCTTAGAACCTTCTGTCCGCATTGTATAAGCACTGAGGTTAGTTGCGCCGCGATTTTTGCCTGGGGTTTTATCTCTTGGCTTTCCAATCCCACTCATTAAGATTTTGTGAGCTTGGTCTATATGTTTTGTAGTAATCAATTCATGTTGCAAGAAAATGCGATGAATATAACTTGCGCTTTGAATACCGTTTGTTAATTCAAGGTGTTCATCAACAGCATGTCCATGGATTACTTTACCGTTTAAGACTTGCTGGGCTTGATATTCTGTGAACGTAGAACCTTCGACTAGTGTTGAGCCAATTAAATGTCCTTCGATTAAACGCTTAATGAGTTTGTCATAGAGATGTTCTAGCTTTGGATTTAACTCCCTTAATTGCGAGATGCTTTTAGATGATATACTTTTCATGATTTGATTATAGTACGTCTAATAATCAAAGGCAACAGGTGTCTACTGTCAGTAAATCGGAAATTCTGTAACTATTATAAGCTGTTAAATAGTCATTTAATTTTGAGAGCTCGTACGGTCAGTAAAACAGCATAACAAATAAGCCTAACTCGTATCTTTGCTTGGAGTTTTTGCAAAAAAATTCGTGAAGGAGTGGGGGCCTTGCAGTCACTTTAAGTGGCTGAAGAAGAGTGTTCTCTGAAAATTATTTTTTTGCGGTAGAGGAAATTTAATCGCTGTTCAATTGGGTTTGGGGCGTGAGTACGAGTGGAATTAGCATTGCATTCACGCTTAGGCTTGAACATGCACTTAAACTTATCCTTAGCTTTTGTTCGATTGTCTGAAGTAGATCGAGAAGGGGAAGCATAAGTTCGGGTGCAAGCCTAAGGCTAAACAGTTTCAACACGCCGATTCCAATCGAACAGCGACAGAGTTATTTAAGGTTTTATTTATTTTTATCATGGTGCTTTGTGTCTTCACTCGAGCGCTTGGAAGTGAATCGTCACTTTCCAGAGTTCGTTCGGAGGACACAACAAAACCATGTGGATCATTCTACTTATCGTCATCGCCGTTGCCGCGCTTTGCGCGTGGTGGGCGATCATCAACGCCAAGGAGTTAGCGAAAGCTAACTCCGAACTCAAGACTCTCAGGGCCAACTCAGCGGCCCAGACCGACCCGCTCGCAACGCAGATAACTGCGATGCAAGAGCAAGCGACAATCGATGCAGCAGAGAGAGATACTCTGAGGCAGAAATTGGCCAACGCGGAAGCCTTGCTCAAGCAAAAGACCGAACTTGCTTCGACTGCACAGGAAACCAGCAAGCAAACTGGCTTTCAACTCAAGAATGCTCAGGATGCGCTGAAGCTCGCCCAGCAGCAGATCGATGCGCTCCAAAAAGAAGTCGCAACGCTGCAGGCGAAGTGCGACCCGACCTTGCTTGATCAGCTCAAAGCTGCGCAGGCAGAGCTCGAGACTACTCTCAAGCAAGTCGAAGCTCTGAACAAGGACAAAGAGCGTCTGCAGAAGGCGATCGAGGAAGGACAGGCAAAGGTTGCAGATCTGGAGAAGAGCAACGCGGGTCTCCGCAAGTATCTCCTCTGGTTCCAGCGCCTCTGGGCGTCTCTTGGGGACTATCCCAAGGCGTTTGGTGGCACTGACAAGGAGCTTGGCGCTTGGGATACGGTCGAAGAGGCTGATGTCCAAGCGCTCTGCAATAGAGTCGTTGCCTTCCATAAAGTTGCGATTCTGCTTGCTGGTGTGATTGACAACATCGCTCGCCAAGTTGGTGACAACTTCCCGACTGCTGTTCAGATCGTCTCCGGCAAGGATGACGCTCGCAATCGCTTGAAGGACTTGATCGCCAAGCTTCAACTTCGGCAGGAAGATAAACCAGCCGAAGCGGAGCAAGGTAAGTAGAAAGGAGTGTGTCCTCTTGGGGCGGAAAAGAGAAATCTGATCCGCCCCTGAACACACTCCTCCTACGACTTTTTTGGGCGACCTTTTTTGGCTACCTTTAGGTTACGAAACTCTGTCGCGTTCATTTTTATGATGTGATGTGCCGCAAGGTATAAATGTTTTTGCCTTGCACCCGCTGTGCGGGAGATTGCCGCGGCTACTAACGTAGCCTCGCAATGACAGTGAATGTCATTTTTATGATGTGATGCAAAGCCAGTAGTCAATGGCATTACTGGCGTCATCTCGACCGAAGTAGTTCGTCTAAAATTTGTTTTAGACGAATTACGAGTGGAGAGATCTCCTAGAATGATCCATTCTAGGATTTGGAGATTTCTCGACTCCACTTCGTGTCGCTCGAAATGACGGTGCTTGTAGTTTTAAGCTGCTTTAGCAATCTCCAGCGCAAGCGGGGTTAGTGCTTTTAGTGTGTTCTTTGAAAATTTAATATGGGTGAGATTGGGAATATTTTAAGGTTATTATTTGTTTTATTTTTCATCGCTAATACGTTGTTTGGATTCCTCCCTGGTTTGCATTTTACCTGAAGTGCAAAGCCTGGAGGAATCCGACAACAAAACTATGAAACTTTTCGATTGGCTTAACGGCCGCTTCGCCAGCGGCACCTCGTCAACCACGACCCCGCCGCCAGCGGCAGGGTCCACGACTTCGACTTCGACTCCGGCGGCAGCGCCAGCTCCGAGCCTTGTGAAACAAGGATTCGGAGTCTTCGTGCGGACAGGGTTTTTCCTGGCCGCCTTCATCGTCGTCGGCGCGATCGCATTCTTTGCGATTCGTGCCGCCGTCCATAAGTCGCCCGAACAGGTGACTAAAGAGCGCGAGGCGAACGAACTTCGCATCGCGCAAGAAGAGAAGGTAAAAGCGGCCAAGGCTGCCTGGGACAAACCCAAGGCAGCATACGAAGACGCCGCTGCGGAACTTCCGGCGAAAGCTGAGGAAGTCCGCAAGGCCTTTGCCGCTCTCGACACCGTCGAGTTTGGCTCCGATGATCTCCACCCTGTGTGGAAGACCATGAAGGGCCGCGTTGACGGATTCTCTGATGAGAACGTCGACAAACTCCTCGATGCTGCTGAGCAAGCTGCCATCGCCGCCGAGACCAAGAAATCTCAAGGCCTCGATATTGCATGGCCAAGCGCTGAAACGGCAGTCGTTGAAGATGCTCTCGCGAAAGCGAAGGCACTCATCGGCGACATTGCGGCTCTCGAAGCCAAGGGCACGTCCTTCACTGGAACCCCTGGCGCCGAGACTGCGTTAGCACGCTTCACGCGGGAAACCTCCGAACACGCTGCGGATGTGGCGAAAGAAGAGGCGGATGCGAAAGTTGAGGACGCAAAGTTCGAGGCGGTCTGCTACGCGCAGTTCGACAAAATGGTCCTTAACGTGGATGCTAAAGGCAACCCGACGCCTCGAAAGATGCGCTGGCAAGCTCGCAGCATGTATCAGCTCGGCGAAAGTCTTCGCGAGTTCGAGACCGCCGTGTCTCTTGTCGCCAAGAAGGACAAGGCACGAGTGGGCTTTCTCTACGGTAATCCCGAAGAGATCAAAAAAGCCCACAAGTTTCTCAAAACTTGGATCGTCAACAACTTCGCTGAGTTTCTCACGGATCAAGAAGCACGCGACCTCGGTCAAGCGCTTCGCTATCCTGAGATCAAAGAGGTCCCCGACGTTGACGACATCAAGTCGCGCTGGAGTATCGAGTGAGGCGGTGATGAAACTGTTGTCGGAAAAGTTCGAGAGTGGCCCAAAAGGCCCTCTCGACTTTTCCCTACTGTTTTTGAGATTCCCAATCTCCCCGCCCTTTTATAATGATCGGGTTTAGATTGAATGATACAAATCGAATCAAGCAGTCATAACAATTACAAGAGTTTAAATTAATGGACGAGAATTTAGAAAATTTAAAGCCAGCAAGGCTTGGCATCAAGGGTAAAATATTCTTTATTTCCTGTGGCTTAGGCTTTTTAGCCTTAGGCGTCTACGGTTCGGATTATATTGGAACAAATGGCCATGCATTTACCGCATCTGAAGAATCAGCAAGTTCTGTAAATGCAAACTATATTTGGGGCACTACTCCTTCTGGGGCTAGGCGGCCGAATCCTGACATGGGATTTTTACAGAAAATCTTCTGCCGTGGGCGGAAAACATCAAGTTTCTGCACAGTCGAAGGATATCGCAGTGGCGATAACTACTTACACCCATATTATCAATGGTGGTCAGACTGGGCCGCTCGCCCAGATGTAGATCTCGATGCACGCGGTAAACATGCCGCAGAGATGGAAGATATGGTCGGTAAGGCTCCAAATTCATTATAGTTTTTCTGGTTTAAACAATAATCGCATTTGAAAGGCACATCTTTTATTACAATCGCCATAACAGTTCTAGAAGTTAAAAATACCTTAAGAGTTTAAGATTTATGGATGTATTGAGCAAAGCAAATCTAAAAAAAATAAAGCTAAATTATTCGAAAGCTTGTAGCAGTTTTTATTCGCACTATCTGACTTTTACCTATCAACATCAGACCTTGATGTTGTTTGCACTTGGTTTTGTTACGCTAGCATGCGGACTTACAAGTGTTGCCATTGCTCAAGATGTAGGAATCGGTGACCCAAACTCAACAGGCGATACCAGAATCGGGGTATTTGCATGTCGGTTAATCCAACTTATTGAAGGTAATCTCGGCGCACTAATTATGATTGTCGCTGGTCTTGGCACAGTTATTTCTGCTGCGCTTGGCAGTTATGGACAAGCATTAAGTTTGCTGGTCGTGGCTTGTGCTTCATTTACACTGCGCTCATTTGTAAGAATGTTTTTCGGCTATAATGGCGCTACAGTTCTAAATTGCGGAAATGGCGGAGGTTCTTCTTCGGCCGGTTAAGTTAAAAATTTCATTTATCGCCCTAGAGCAGGTTTATGTGTTGCACGCTGACCTGCTCTTTTTTTGTACACGACTTGAGCTCTACTCTGCCTTTTTGTTCTTTTCCAGCTAGAGCAGCTTTCCCAAAACATTCAGTGTCGCCTGTTTGGAGATCCTTCGGCTGTGCCGAGCAAAAATAAATTTGGCTCGTGCTCGCTCAGGATGACAATCTTTTTAGCGTTATAGATAATAAATACCGTCATCTCGAGCGAGCACGAAGTGCGAGTCGAGAGATCTCCAAAAATAAAACTACGAAAAGAGTGGCTACGACTGCCGCATGGAAGTGCGCAGCATCTCGGCCATAGCCAGCACCGTGCTGATATATGGCTCGGAGCGATTGTAGTGCCAAATTGCCTGACGCTTTGCGCTAGAAGTCATCTGTGCGCTGCTCCAGCCATGATGCGCAAGGAATTTTGCAACAGAATTAATTGCATCAGCAGGAGTGAAGATATCGACCCGGCCATTCCTGTCTCCATCTACACCATAAGCGAGCACGTTTCCCGGAAGAAACTGAGGAATACCGAGCGCCCCGGCACCCGAGCCCCGTAAATCAAGCGGGCTTAAATTTGAGCGCGACGCTAGAATAATTGCCGCAACCACGTGCGGCATAAAAGTGTCTTCGAGATACTTTGCCCGCTGATATACAGCTTCTCGAGTTACATTTGGGTTTTCGGCTTTACGTCTGCGATATGTCGCCTCGAGGCTTTCTGCATCGGTTGCATTTGCCAGGCGTAGTAATCCATGGAAGGTAGGACGTTTGCCAGTATTTTTCCCGCAATAAGTTTCGACTTGTAGAATCGATAAAATCACACTTGCCGGAACATTAAACTCAGTTTCAGCACGAAGAAAATCTGTGCGGTGCTTACGATAGAAATTTAAAGCATTGGCGCGATTACGTTTGGTGTTAAGTTTGCGGTAAGGGTAGTGCGATTCACGTGGGTTAAGTGAGAAAATCAAAGGTTCATGGCGCGGTAGGCGCGGGTCAGATAAAATTGCTTCAAGGTGCTTTGGATCTATGCCCTTAGTGCTCAGGATTTTAAAGGCATGATCCCAGCCTCGTAAGCCCTGTTTTGGTTGATATGAAGTGACCGTGCTCGATTGTTGCTGAGTAAAAAAGGGCTCTTTGCTTAATTCTTGTGAGAGTTTGCTTGCTAACATTGTGTCGATGGCAAACGCCGGAGACGTGGCCCCCAGAATAATCAAGCTTAAATGTGCAAAGACACTTTTTTTCATCAGCCTTAGTCAATACTTATCATTCTACTATATGAGCAAGGAATGTTCTTTGTCGACAAAAATCTTGTAGAATAAGCGTTCAGGAAAGTAAAAGTTGGATAAAGCACTCCGCTTGGGTGTGCCCGGACTTTTTATAGCCAATCGGTGTTTTGGTACTGAATCGAATAGGGGTTTGCGAAATAGCCATTTTCGATCTTTTCTTTCAGTCCAACTAGGCTTGCTTCCAAGGAATACTTCGGGGTCCAGTCTAAAATTTTCTCAATCTTTGTCGAGGAAAGATGGTAATTTAAAAGGTCAGCATCCTCTTCTCCAATTTCAACTGCAGTGCCTGGAACCAGGCTATTAACAACCTGAACAACGTCACTGACGGCTAGATTCTGGTCATTGTCTCCCAGATTAAAGGTCTCTCCGCTAATTAAATTTACATGAGCCCGGAGACAAGCCAAGATTGCTTGAGCTACATCATCAACATGAATCATCGCCCGGCATTGCTCGGCGCTACCAATAAAAATTGACTTTTTGCATACAGCGTCGCGCATTAATTGATTTGCTACCGCATCAAAGCGCATCCGCGGAGAAAATCCATGACACTGTGCGATGCGTAGCACAGTAGAGTGAATCCCGGTGCGCTTGGCCCGAATCACGCGCTCTTCCATGCGCAGCTTTAAGCGCGCGTAAAGACTCACAGGTTCAGGGGTGGTAGTTTCAAAAACAACGCCACTGACATTGCCATAGACGCTGTCTGTCGAGGCGAAAATAAAGCGCTCCACTCCGTGCTCAATTGCAGCATCAAGCGCTACCGTTGAGGCAAGAAAATTAACATCGCGAATACCTGAATGCTTAACTTCTTGAAAACGGTGTCCGACCACAGCGGCAAGTAGGACAACAGCCTCGGCATCTCTGACTGCATGCGAAACTTCACGGACGTCACAGAGATCGCCATCCAGAATTTCTAAATCGGGGGAATCAAGCCCTTTTAATCCATCATCGCCATAGCGAAAATTATCTAGCACTCTGACAGCGAAGCCATGATTGATTAAGTGCCGCACAAGACTGGAGCCGATATATCCCGCGCCACCAAAAACGACAATTCTGGGTTTTGTAGTCATATTCCAACTGAGCTTAAATACTAACTTTGGCGTTTTAGTTTTGGTCCAGTCGCACTATCTTCAATTACAAACCCCTGGGCAAGAATTTTGTCGCGCAGCTCATCGGCAAGCTTGAAATCCTTGGCTTTTCTTGCAGCTTGGCGACCTTCAAGTAGCGTCAGTACTGCTGCTGGAATCTCTACTGTTCCTTCTTCCCAAGTTTCAATGCCAAGTCCAAGAACTTGGTCAAACTTGTAAAGTAGGCACAGCTTGTCGGCACTAGCCAAGCTGCTGTCGGATAAAAGCTGATGTAGTACGGCAATAGCTCGCGGCATGTTGAGGTCGTCGAAGAGTGCTGCGTTGAAAAGTTGGCTATATTGGTTTGACTGAGCCTGACGGACTTGTGATTGTGGGTTATTAGGGTCGGAGTGGACGAGATTGCCACGGTCGCTATCGCTCCCTTGCAATGACGAGCCCGAGACAGCTTTGATACTTAAGATCGTTGATTTAATTTTTTTCAAGGTGTTGATGCTTGCTTCGAGACTCTCCCAACTAAACGATAACTCTTGGCTATATTTACTTGTGAAACAAAATAATCTGTAGGCGATAGGGTCGATTTTACGCTCAAGCAGTTTATCTAGTGTGAGAAACCCTCCTTTGGATTTTGACATTTTGTCATTGTTGTCCAGCAGAAACCCGCCGTGCAGCCAAAAGCGCGAAAAGGGTTTTCCAGTCGCACCTTCGCTTTGTGCAATCTCATTGGTGTGATGCACAGGGATGTGATCAATCCCGCCGCAGTGAATATCGAAACTCTCCCCCAGGTATTTCATCGACATAGCGCTACATTCAATATGCCACCCTGGATAGCCTCGGCCCCAAGGTGAATCCCACTGGAGTTCCTGATTTTCAAACTTTGATTTGGTAAACCATAGCGCAAAGTCTAGGGTGTTACGCTTTTTGCTATCGACTTCAATGCGCGCTCCGGCTTGAAGTTGGTCGAGCGGCAAGCGAGCAAGCTTGCCGTAATCATCAACTTTAGTGATATCGAGATAGACGTTTCCTCCACTTTCGTAGGCAATGCCCTTAGCCTCAAGGCGCTTGATCAATTCAATCATTTCTTGGATGTGATCGGCGGCTTTACAGACGATCTCAGGACGTTGAATGTTTAATAGCGCACAGTGGTTAAAGAATATCTCTGTATAGTAGGCAGCTATTTCTGCTGAGCTCTTTCGCTCGCGCTTGGCGGCAAGAGCCATTTTGTCTTCGCCTTCATCGGCATCAGAAACAAGGTGACCAACGTCAGTAATATTCATCACGTGGCGCACGGAGTAGCCAGCAAATCTTAGGGTGCGGACTAGAATGTCTTCGAAAATGTAGGTTCTTAAGTTGCCAATATGCTGATAATTATAGACCGTTGGCCCACAGCAATAGATTTTAACTTCGCCCTTGGATAAGGGTTCGAAGACATCTGTGGTTCTTGTGAGCGTATTGTATAGTTTAAGCTTTTCACCCATAAATTCTGCTTTGGCCATAACTTGTTGAAATAATTAGATTTGGTTCGACCCTAATTCATCACAGAACTAAGCATACATCAAAATAATAATAATTCTTTAGAAACTAAGCTGGAAATCCGTTCATCTAATTACAGCGAGCATAGAAAATAGACAAATCAGATAGGAAGATAAGCTCCAGTGCGCCTGATGCCCTCAGAAAATTCAAGATCCGAATACACTCAGCTTGGCGACGCTTTGGTATTTAAATTGCGCCCACTCTCGGGCGAGTTTCCTCGCATTGTAAATGTCTTGCCTGGAACGATTGCAGTCTTAAGAACAGGTGTAATCGAGGACCTACGTGAAATTAGAGAAAAATTCGATATTTGTACTCAAACTAAAAGTTTACGCGTCGATTTACGTGTCGGCGCACGAGAGCTCTACGAATCAGAACTCAGTTCTAATCGACTAGTCAATGCGCATTGGAACGATCAACCCTTAATTTTGATACTCGACCGTGTCAATCTACCACGACACCTAGCGGAAAAACTTCTCGGTTTAGCTGGCGTAGAAAATCCCGCAATGTTGTGGGCGCATGCGCCACATGCTGCGCGCGGCCTAGTGCGCCTGCTCAACGCAGTGATGACGCGCTCCCCGGTAATATACTTAGAAAACCCCTTCAGTGATTTCTCTTTGGCGTTAATGGAATGTTCAGCGAAGTTGATTATTGAAGAGCTGAGCATGCGCGATGCTAGATTGGTAGTCGTTGGCTTGGAGCGTCTTCCCGAAGCGTGGCGTAAATCTGACCGCGTAAGAGAAATCAGTTTGAATATGCTTGCTACTGAAGATCATTTGATCGCAAGTAGTATTCGTAAGGCGGCAAAATTAATTGACCAATTACGGATCGTGCATCAGGGCAATACGCTAAGCAATGAACACTTGATTGTTACTCGTCCACAGCGGATTTCAATCAGTGCTTATCGCGAGGTTAGCGAGCAAATGCTCAGAGAAAATATCGTTAGCCCAGTTTTGAATGGCCAACTTGAGGCGCGGTCAGATACTAGAGTTTCCAGGCAGCGTCGCAAGGGCACGTTAACTCGAATGAATTTTTCTGAGCGACTGATGCTTCGTGCTGGGCGCATCTTGCTTGGTGCTTATCAGCAGGCGTCAAACTCCAAGCTGATGCATAGCGCTTCTGCGTTAATGCTTAAGCGCGGCAGTTTGCAACAGCAGCGACATTACTCGATGCTGAAAGTCCTAGTGTTCGGCTTGCTTTTGGCAGGGATACTGCTTTTTCCTAAGTAATCGCTTCTTTGCGATCTAAGAATTTCTGATGCTCAACTTTAATAATTGCTAAAGCCTCTGCGGGGGTTTCTACGACATGAATCCAACGCATGTCAGTTGGGCCGACAAGCCCACGGTCGATTTGCTGCTTGCGCATCCAGTCGAGTAGCCCTTGCCAGAATTTTGCATGGATTAAAATAATTGGCCGACTTGTGAGGTGTCCGATTTGCAGTAACTGCCAAAAGAAATAAAGCTCCAGCAGTGTGCCAATGCCTCCAGGCATGACAACTACTGCATTGGAAAGGCGCATGAAGTCGTCGAGGCGTGTAGAAAATGTGCGGTGATGTTGTTTAATATCGAGATGCATGTTGGTATGTTTGGCTTCAATCCCGCCTTGGATCGAAAGCCCGAACGACTTCGATTTGCTGCGCGTTTCATTGCGCCCTTCAGTTAAGCCTTTATTTGCAGCCTCCATTAGTCCTGGTCCACCGCCCGTGAGCACGTCAATGCCTTGATGGCCAAGTAGGTGCGCAAGCTCTTCTGTGATTTTGTAAAGCTCATCATCTTGCTTAATGCGGGCGCTGCCAAAGATGCAAACGCGGTAAAAGTCATTGGTGTATTCTAAAAGTTCTTGTTCGATAAAACGGATGCGATCGCGGAGGATATTTAAGCGATCGGTAAGACGCCTACGGCGCTGGCC
The DNA here is from genome assembly GCA_016786595.1 of bacterium. Classification (NCBI taxonomy): domain Bacteria; species bacterium. Next base: position 25,296 of record JAEUWB010000035.1, read on the forward strand.
TTTGTCTTCTTGCATAATATTTATTCGTCGTCGTTTGTGCCGGTTTTTTCAGTTTCGATGACGTCATGGTTACTATCGACGTCTTGTTGAATCCCATGCGTTAATAATTCGATGCGTTGACGCAGCAGTCTCGTCCAGTTTTCCCAGCCAGGCGCATCGCTGCGCTCGTCAATCATTTGCTCTAATACTTCAGGTTCGTCTCCTGGGTGCTCTTCGGAAATTTGATGAATTGAGGCAATTGCGAAATCTAGAGCAACGAGGATTTCTTCGTAATTTTCTTCTGATTTTAGACCGAGCGAGGCATTCTTCGATCGCACTTGAGCTCGGGCAATGGCCATGCGCAGCTCAGTTGCTGCTTGTTCAAGTTCACTAAGCTCTAATGCCCTGACCGGCTCAGAAATGAGGCGCGGGTTATGATGCGGATGGAAGTAGCGGTAAAGATCCATTGACGAGTATTGTAGTGGGATATTTGGCTGTGCGCCAGATATTATTTACGACCTTGAAGCTAGGCTTGAACTTCAGCTTTAAATTTAGGTTAAGGGGAAGGGTAAGTTCAAGCCTAAGCCAAAGACTAACCATTCAGTAAAATTTACTATTTCCATTTAATCGAGCAGCCCACAGCGGATGTTAGCGCTGGATTGGGAGCTTCACCTGACAAAACAGCATCTAAGGCATCGCGTAGTGAATGGACGGTCACTTTCTCTGGCTCTTGATAATTATCATCGATACGGCCGTGATAAATTAATTTTCGTTCGGCATTAAACATATAAACTTCTGGTGTGCATTGGGCGTCGTAGGCTTTGGCAACATTTTGATCGACGTCTTGGAGGTAAGGATAAGGTAAGGCCAAGGCTTTTGCCTTCTCAACCATTTTCTCAAAACTATCTTCAGGGTAGGCATCGGCGTTATTTGCGCAGATGGCAATAAACTGCACACCGCGAGGTTGATAAAATCGCGCAAGTTCGACAAGCCGAGTTTCGTAAGCTTGAGCGTAGGGGCAATGATTGCAAGTGAAAATCGTTACTAAAACTTGCTTATTGGCAAAGTCAGCTAATGAGTAGACGCGCCCATCAGTTGCTTTGAGGCTAAAATATGGTGCGGGATTTCCGAGTTTTAATTTAAGACCTTCGGCGAGACGTTCCATAACTACTTACTTCCTTTACCGCGACTGTCGCAGGCTGCGCGGCCGATATAGTCTATTCAGTGGATAAGGGGAAGAGGGAAAATCCCGCGCAGGCAAATTTTAGGATGAGGCACTACGATTTATGGGAAAGTTCAAGCCTATGCCTAAGCAAAATGCAAAGCACAAGTCGCGCTAAACAACTGATACTTGTATATTATTGATAACCTTTATAAAAATAGCTCGTATGAAATTATCCGATTCAGAATTAAAACTTATTTCCGATACGATTGCCATGGTCTCCGCTGATGGCGTTGAAAAAGCAAAATCTGGCCATCCAGGTATGCCGATGGGGGCGGCCGATGTTGCCGCAGTTCTTTGGTTTGAATATCTCCAGTTGAATCCGCGCGATACTCAATGGATCAATCGCGACCGTTTTGTGCTCTCGAATGGTCACGGATCGATGTTGCTTTATGCTCTACTTGCGTTGTCAGGCACTGGGCTGACGCTTGAGGATTTGAAATCATTTCGCCAGCTGCATAGTAAAACTGCAGGGCATCCAGAGTTTCACTTAACTCCTGGTGTTGAAGCGACCACAGGACCACTGGGCCAAGGAATTTCAAATGCTGTCGGAATGGCCATTGGTGAAAAACTACTTGCAGCGCAAATGAATACAGCAAGTGAAGAAATTATTTCACACCGTGTTTTTTGTATGGTCGGCGACGGTTGTTTAATGGAAGGCATCAGTAGCGAAGCTTCTTCAATCGCGGGACACCTTGGGCTGGGCAACTTGATAGTGCTCTTTGACGACAATCATATTAGTATTGCCGGAGACACGAAGCTGGCGTTTACGGAAGATGTGCTTAAGCGTTACGAAGCTTATGGCTGGCAAACTGCACGAGTTGATGGGCATAATTATGCAGAAATTCGCCAGGCTTTAGCAGCTGCAGTGCAAGATCAAAACCGACCGAGCATCATTGCTTGTCGAACAATTATTGGCAAAGATGCCCCACACAAAGCTAATACCGGAGAAGTCCACGGATCGCCGCTCGGTAAGGACGAACTTGAAGCTACAAAGAAAATCAAGGCTTGGCCGCTTGAACCAAGTTTTTATGTGCCTGATCAGGTCAAAGAATTTTTCTGTAAGCGTGCTGGTGAATGGCAAGAAAATTATGATGCTTGGCAGAAAAAATTTTCTAGCTGGAAAAGTCAAAACGCGGAAAAAGCTGAGCGCCTCACCCAGCGCTTAAATCGCACAATCCCAAAAAACTTAGATCAAAAATTTCTTAGCGTTGTGCCTAGTGATGGCAAGGCAATTTCTACTCGTAAATTATCCTCGGACATTTTGCAGGTTGCTGCCAAGGAACTGGAATTTCTGGTTGGCGGGTCTGCGGATCTCGAACCTTCGTGTTTGACTTTGATTAAAGATTCAACCGATGTGCAGAGCGGTCAATTTACGGGAAGGAACTTGCGCTTCGGAGTTCGTGAACATGCGATGGGCGCAATCGGTAACGGGCTTGCTTATTATGGCGGCTTTATCCCTTATGGATCGACCTTTTTGTGCTTTTTTGACTATCAAAAGCCGAGTGTGCGTCTGGCTGCTTTATCTGAATTACAAAATCTATTCATTTACACGCACGACAGTATCTTTCTGGGTGAAGACGGACCAACGCACCAACCAATTGAGCACGTCAACGCGCTGCGGATGATTCCGAACATGCGTGTTTTTCGACCAGCTGATGGACTTGAGGTTGCAGTGGCTTATGCGCAAGCATTAGAACATCAAAATGGTCCCGCTGCGCTAATCCTCACCCGGCAGAATTTAGAACCAATTAAACGTAGTGCAAATGTTACTGCGCAAAACGTGCGTTGTGGCGGATATGTTGTTCTTGAAGCCGGCGCTGCAAACTTGCCGCTTTGTGTGCTTGTTGCCACCGGCTCTGAGGTTAGTTTAGCTTGTAAGACAGTTGAATTATTGCCCAAGACCTATCGATATCGCGTGGTCTCAATGCCCTGTGTTGAAATATTCAAATCACAAGACCGGAAGTATCGTGACGAAGTTATCCCGAAGACAGCTAAAATCGCGACCCTTGAAGCTGGGTCGACATTTGGCTGGTTACAGCATGTCGAAGGTAACTCGCAGAGCACTTTAACGGTCGGCATCGATAGCTTTGGCGCCTCGGCTCCGGCTGAAGCTTTAGCCGAATACTTCGGCTTTACGCCGCAGAAAGTGGCAGAAAGGATCGAGAAAGAATTGCTCTAAGCGCGCGCTGGTCGGGTCGTTGCGATTGAACAAAATTCTTACTAGATCTGCTTCAATCTGCTATCCTTTTCTCCGTGACGCAGGCTGAAAAAATTCTCTTCTACAAGAAAAAATTACCCAAGTTTATTTGGAGACTACTGCGTCGCCAATTATGGAATAACTTCTGGATCGCCGAAGAAGAGCAGCAACGCCAACTCCATCAAGGAGTTTTGCCCGGGCCAATTCGCGACACTGAAAGGGCAAAGCTGATAGAAGCAATTCTCGAGCAGTATCCATTTAGGTCCTTACTAGAAATTGGTGCTTCTTATGGGACAAATTTTCACACTTTGGGAAAACTCCTTCCTGAAGTTGAATTTCTCGGCATCGATCAAGACAAAATGCGGATTGATGCGGGAAATATTCAGCTTCAAGCAGCTGGTCTTAAGCATTGCAAATTAGATCGATGTTCGGCCCAGAGCTTGGCGCGACGCTTTCCGGAGAATTCCTACGATTTGGTGATTTCGTCTGCGTGCATGCTTTATATTCCACCAGATGACATTAGCTTAGTGCTTTCCAACATGTTGGCAATTGCGAGGCAATCAGTGATTTTACTTGAGCAGCATCTGCCTGGGCTTAGTCAAGACCAGCGCTGCGAGGAGCAGGGACGTTGGCCTTATTTTTTAAGAGATTATCTAGCTTACTTTAAAACCCTGACTACGGCAGGCAAAACTACTGTGTTTAAAGTTCCAAATCCTATCTGGCCAAACGAGAAGTGGAAAGAGTATGGATCAGTGATTGTTGTCTCCAAGAAGAAGGCTTAATTACTTTATCGCATGATCAGCGCTGCTGTCGAACTCCGTGCCGAAGATTTTGTTAATCGTTTCGATTTTCTTGCCAGCTATTCGCCGCTCTATAAACTCGATGGCAATTGGCCAAGTGTTGGTATTGTAGATTTAATTACGCATTCATTACGCGGCAAATCGCAGCTTGATGCCGAAGACCAACAAACCCTGGCTGGGGCTGCTTGCTATCTGGCAAGAGTTTTGGATCCGCTTTGGGAGGCTGCGGGGCTGAAAGTTAGTGCAGTGCTTGTCGATGATATTTTGGAAGTTTGGTTTGAGCACCCTGAGCAAACTGGAGCGCGTGGCGTGCTGCCGCTAGAAAAAGCTATCGGCGCATTTCTCTATCAACCGATTTTACCGCTGCCGATCACTAAGGATTATTTTCGCATCATTCCCCCGCAGAATAATTTCTTAAGCTTACTTGCGCTTGGGTTTGCTAACTTAGCGAGCCCATTTTTTAGCCAAGACTTCCCCAGAGTGCCTGCTCCTGATGCGTGGCGAGAGCTCCTTGCCAAACAAACTGCAGTGTCCTGGAAGTTACTCTATCCTAAGCGCACCTATGGGTTAGATTATAAATTATACGACAGGGGGTTATTTTGGCCTCCACTTGCGTGTGGAGAGACTCCCCCAGGAATAAATCACCTCAAGCTTGCTTATCAGTATTTTAGCGACCAAAAATATTCTAGTGAGCAGTTGCTCGATGCAGCGCAATTTATGGCCGTGCACCCTGATGATCAAATCTCTCTTGTGGGTCTAATGCTTTGCGCGGGGTTAAGCAAACGCGATTTACCCACCGAGGTCGTGCTGCAAGCGCGAACTAAGGGTGTCGTGATGGCGGAGCTGCGTAGTGCCGTTTCTCAATTTCGACGCGAACTGGCTGAAAGCCAAGCCCAAGTTAAGGGCGGCGCGCAGCGCAGTGTTGCTGGCGATGATTGGTTTGCCGACACGTTATTTACGCCGCAAGATAAATTTAGGTTTGAGCTTGAGCGTAAGCTTGGAATGCTGCCTTGGTTTGTGATTGATGCGCAAGATTTGCTGTTGCGGATCAAGGATTTGCAACTACTTGTGACGGCTTTAGCGTATCTTGATCTTGATACGGCGCTTCAGGAGGCGGATCGAATTTTAGAAGCAACCCCTGGAGATTTACTGATTGCAGTTCAAAAAAATGTGCTGCTCATGATTCAAGGCAAATTCGATGATGCCCAAGCAAACTTTGAAACGCTTGCTACTGAAGTTGGAGCGGAAGAGGACGCCTTAGTGCAGGAACAGCGTGGGTTGTGTGCTTTAGCGCGAGGCGATCAGGCGCTGGCCTTGTCATGTTTGACGCGAGCAAGTGTGCTTGCCGCGACGAAGAGTAGAGAAAGTCTTTCACGAATTGGCAATAATTATGCCTGGGCATTGATGCTTGCTAACGATTACGAGGCCGCTTTAAAAATTCTTGACGATATAATTTCTATCGATCAATACCCGGTGACAGCCCTATTAAATAAGTTATTTATCTTGCGGGTGCTAGGCAAAGATGAAGCGGCTAAGCCGCTAGAACTAGCCTTGGCTAAATTTGCGCCCTTGGACCGTCGGGTTGTTGAGCAGTTGATTGTGGGGCAGCGGGCGGCTCAGGAGTCTTAGTAACAGAACTTTATTTTGGAGATCTCTCCACTATGCACATCGCCACTTTAAAGTGACGATGTGCTTCGGTCGAGATGACGCGATTTTGAATGTCGATAGTAAAACTTAGCAACATATTTGGTAAGTGCTGCTGTCTTCATTTCTAATACCGACAACCAGCGTCGTCATTTCGAGTGTAGCCTGAACGAACGGAGAGAGTGAAAGGCGAAGTCGAGAAATCTCCAAAAAGATGTTCTAGGGGCGCTTGTTTCGTATGAACTTAATTAGGCTGGCTTATTCACTCCTTGATTTAGCTCTTCGAATAGATCTCGCATCGCATAGTTACATTTGCTTATGAGTTCTAGCTTTTTCTTTCGCCCCCAGCGCTTGAGCTGTTTCTCTCTTTCGAAGGCATGATAAATGTCGAAGAATTCCTCAAAATATACTAGTTTACTAGTGCAGTATTTGTGCGCAAATCCCGATTTTAGGCCCATTCTGTGCTGTAAAACTCTGTTAATTAGATCTGCTGTAACTCCAATATACAGCACCGTGTTCCAAGCGTTAGATAAAATATATACGTAACTGATTTTCATGTGATCGTCCTCCTCGAGTATATTATCGTCCCGATCAGAAGAATTATTGCTGGAGGATGACTAAAGTTTCCCTAAAACTTCCTTTGTCCACTCGGGCGAATCAGGGTCAGTGAAGTAGAGGATATTTCTAAAAACCTCAGGATGGGTGGGTAAGAAATTCATCGTGGTTTTCACGTCTTGGGTAACTAAATCAAATTTTTGCAATTGGGAATTAATCACGGCGCGATTAATTAATGAAAAAATATGCAGTGGCCGTGCTTCCAGAATATCAGAAAAGGCCTTGAGTGCTTGCTCGTTTTCGTTTTTTACCATTAAAAGTGTTGCTAAATTTGTGCGGATTAAAAGGTCTTGGCGCCTAAAGCCGCGCACTAATGATTGTGCAGTGCGAAAATAGTCAAAAGCTTGATCTGGCTTATTCATGCGTAGCGCACACAATCCCAGTAAATAATGAATCTGGGCCTCATCTTTACATTCAGGCCCATCCTTCAGGGCATCCTGTAGATTCGTGTATGCCTCCTGCATGCCGCCACGTAACATGACTAAATAGGCAGCTTGGGCACGTACGGCCGGTGCTTCGCTGGCAAGTAATTTTAAGTCCTCGCTAATTTGGCAGGCTGATTTTAGATCTAGTGCGGCAATTGCCGAAAGTAGTGGTCGCAAGCGATTACGCATTAAGTCGGCGTGTTCAAGTTTGAGCCAGGGGTGAAATCCCAACTCGGTTTCAAGTAGAATGGCATCAGCTTCGGGCTCAGCTAATTTTTCGATTTCAGTCCAGCGCTCCGTTCCCCAAATAATTTGATAGGCTTGGGCGTAGGCTTCACGCAGTTGGCAAATCCTTAGGCCTTTTGCTTCTGAAATAGCTAAGACTTCTTCAGGTAGAGCTGATCCGGATGTTGCGGCAAGTAAAATAAATCCAAAATCAGACAACTGCTCTTCAGCAACTCGCGCTAAATTTGTGCTAAAGGCGCTAATATGATCTGTGCCAATACCAACTTCAGCTGCGTATTCGAGAAAGCGGTTAATTGCTCTAGTGTAGGGATAATCTTCTTCAATATATGGAGGCGGAAAAAGTACACCTTCCATGTAGACTTCTGGGGATTGGCCCACGAGCTCGGCAGGAAAGAGCTTGCCGTAAGTATCGGCGCAGGATTGAGCAATTTTTTTCACAGCTTGCTCTAGGGTTGGTTGGTAATCGAGAAAGCTTAATTTTTTTTCATTACCTTCACTCTGGGCACATAGTCCTAGAGCTAAACTTGCCGCGAAGAGGTTGATTAGTTGGGAATTAAAGGCGACGGGACGCAGGGTGTCTCCGATGTAGGGGAAAAGAATTTCGGGACGGCTGAGGCGTTGTGCGATTTTCTCCTGGATATGGACGAAGTATGGTGTCGGGGATTTGTCGGCAAGATTTTCCAGTGAATTTTGTGCCTCGAGGTAGATGCCGATGCGCTCACTAAATTTAATTAGTCCTTGGTCGGACTTGATGCCGACTGATTCTAGAATTGGGGCAATGATTGTGCCGAGGTAAGCTGAGATTCCGGTTAGTAATTCGAGGTCTGCGCTAGAATAGTCTTTCTGTCCGCGAAGTCCCAGGGCGAGGTGATCGACCGTGCCGAGGCTGAACCAGGAGTGATCGAGGTGGAGGAGGGGGAATTTCTGGAAGCGGGTTTGCCAGTAGGCAGCAAAGTCTTGTGCGATTTTTGAGGTTTGCTCTGTCACGGCAGTAAAAGGCTTATTTGTAAGTTCCTATAATAACTAGCTTTTTCTTATCATACGCTTTCTTTTGGCCTTGGGCCAGGCCTCTTTTTCTGCGCATCCACAAGTAGGGGGGCTACTTTCTGGAGCAGAGGGGGGCAAGGTACGGGGTTACTTTTTGAGCTTTTAGGCAAGTAGGGGGGCTACTTTTTGTCGGAGTTATAGGTCACACCTCCCGCCGATGAATCCATAACAATTCTAGGAAGATAGCCCTCGATCTGGGGCATGCAATTGAGAAGTCCTGATAAGTGACTGTAACCGGGGCGAGTCTATCTTCAGAGAGTTTGTAAAATGCAGAAATTCATATTGATATTCTCATGCGTATTGGTGAGCGGATTTTTACCGGCACATATTGTTGCCGCCGAAGTTTGCACGAGCTTTTTCTGTGACAAGAATTCCGACCCAAACAAACTCGGATCGAAATTAATTGCTAGCACGCCAGAAGAAAATACTTCTGAAAATAAAGCAGTAGCTAATTCGAGTCCAAAGATCGAAACAACCGAGCAATCCTCTGCAACTCAGATCCAATTTGTAAATAGCGACCCGAAGTCGCACATCGTTTCCCCCGACAAGGACCCAGCGATTCGTATCAATCCTGAAGCACCTGGACCATTCAAGGCTATGGCTGAGCGCTTCCAAGCCGGCGATATGCAAACTGCATTTGCATACGCACGCCAATATGCGCGCTATCAGAATCGCCTGATGGCAGACGTTTCCGCATTAACTGCCTTAATTGGAAAGGCGATGATTGCCGAAGGAATCATCACTGAAGAGCAATGGTTTGGAGCAGATCAATATTTAAAATACAATTTGGCGAAAGCACGCAAAGACTCAAACTCCCCGTTGAAAATTACCGAGAAAGATACGCTACCACTGATTAAGTCTGTTTCAGGCGGTGAGATTGAAATCTTTTATTTCTTTACGGTGCAAAGTGAGCACGCGCGCAGAATGAGTCCGGAAGTAGAGCGTTTGTATCGCATACTTAAAAATGATTCGCGCGTAAAAATGCTGGCTTTGAGTATGATCGATGAAAAACAAGAAATCATCGATCAATATAAACAATACACTGGGTTGACAATGCCCATCGCTCGCGGTGAAGAAATGTCAAAAGCGATGGGTATCGCCTTTGCTCCAGCAGTGGTCGTTTTATCCAAAAACGATAAGCGCGGGTACTCACGTTCTGGAGAACAAGGTTTTGAAAGTCTCTACACCTTTGTCAAGACGATTCAAGGCGAGAAAGTTGATTTAACTGCACTTGAGCAGTCAGGAATTTTATCAACGCCGATTGGAGCTGCAGCGAAATCACGTGAAGACTCAATCCGTGCCCAGTACAAATCAGTCAAAGGAAAAGCTCAGCCAGCCAATTCTTCAGCGTCAGGGTTAAGTAGGTTTTAGGTGCAGTGATGAAACAAGTCAAAAGTTTTAATGGGAAAAATTTAATGGTGATGAATATGTTAGTAAAAATGTTTTCTCCAAATAAAATTTATACAATTTTAGTTTTGAGTGTGCTGCTTGCAAGTAGCGCGAGTGCGCAAGATAGTTCTACGGATACGGGCGGCCTTGCTGGCGTTACTGGAGCAACCGGAACGACAGGGCAAGAAAAACAAGATGACCGTGAAACGTTCTGTAAAACACTTAGCGCAGAGCGCCGCCGCATTGATCCCTGGTGTTCACCCGAGGCGAAGGCGATGCGTGCTCGTAAAATGGATGAATTCTCCAGTGAAAGTGCCAGCTTCTTCTATCAAGATACGCAAACTGGTGACAGTAACTATAAAGAGAAAGATTACTATAAGAAGAATAACCTTGCTAAAGATGCTGGAGGTTGGAGCTTCCAATTAAATGGAATGGTTGGCGACCCGCTAGTCATTCAAAAGCTTCCACTTGAAAAAGAAGCTGGGATTAAGCAAAATGTTATTCCCGCCAATGAGCTTTATCGCCAGTTTACTATCCAGGACTTATCTAACGACAATCAAGTTGTTTTGACTTCGATGGCGCAATTTCAGCCACTTTCTGCAATGCGCGCAAGTGCAGTGGAAAATCAAGAAATTGTTGACCAGCACATGCAATTATTTAGCACTTTGAAAGGTGTTTCTGATCTGACACTTGCATATCTCGATAAAACAGTTGCTTCGGGTTTAAATGCGGTACAGAACCAAGCTGACGCGCAAGTAACGCAAATGTTATTAAAGCAAATTTCCTGGGCAGCTAATAAGCAAGCTTCTCCTGAATTGTCACATGCATTCGCCAATACTGAAATGGCGCTGCAGAATTGCATGCAACAGTGTAACGGCGAGTTTGTTCCTGGCGTTTGTGACTACGCAGGCTGCCTAGCTAAGGTCGAGCAACTGGCAGGCAAGAAGATTGTGGATCCATTTACGCGCAAGGAAATGCCTGACGAAAGTGAATGGTCTTTGGTGCGCAAAGTTTTTGGAATTCCACAAGGTATTAAGCTTGCTACGCCTCCACCTGCCGATATCGCGCCACGATTAAAATATGCATGTCGTTTTGCCACACATTTTGGCGATTTGACGACTAGAGCAACCGCTGGTGCTACTGGAGGCAACGCACTTAATTACAGCTTTAGGGCTGCAAAGAATGCTCCAGCTGGCGATGAAACAAGAACCACTTGGTATATCGACCGCTTCGCACGCAGAATTGAACGAGCAATGGTATGCGCAGTAGAGTGCTACGATAAAAACAAAAATCTTCAAAATTCAGAAGAGGGCATTATCTGTCAGGCAACAGAAGTATCACGGCCAATATGTATGTATAGTGGGGCAAATGAGGGCTCGAATGTGCAAAACATCGCCTGCGAAAAAATGAATTTCCGCGTTGCTTTAGAACGCGCTTCGCTAGGCGCGAATGTTACCTTTGCAGATATCATGCATGTTTCATCGATGCCGGAATCAACACGTTGCCGTTTTATCGAAAACTTTTCAGGCAACTCTGCAATTGTAGCTTACTCCAAGTACCTACGCACAATGGCTGCGCAAGCAGAAGATATTTTTGTCACGCAGCGCATGGTTCCAGAGAATGAAAAAGAACTTGTTCGCGGATTAACAACTCGTGCATTCAACAAGATTAACTATGCATTTAATAACATGGCGGCAGAAAGCACGATTAAAACGATGCTTTTAGAGGCTTGGACGGAATACGACAAGCGTCGCCTTGCTGAGCAAGAAGCTGCAGCAGCCGCAAACCAGTCTGGTCGACTTAATACCGGAACACAGCAAGGACTTAAAGGTTACGGACGACCAGGTTCTCAATAACTGGGAGTTATTTGGCACTGAACCAGGTTTTTTCGGGTAGATGGCACAGGATGTAATACAATCAGCTGGGACATTAATCGCCGCCGCTTTAGAGACGGCAGGATATGTCTCGCAGTCGGAGGTCTTGCATGACTTCCAAGCGCTATTCGATGATTGGGCAGCGTTACTCTATATGGTTGCTGCTCTTGGCGCGATTGTTTCAGTTGCTATCTACGGAAGCTATCGAGCTGCGCGTTACTTCGTTTTCGGTCCCGCCCTTTTCCAATTATTTGTTTATTCCGTAACTCCCGCTGAAAATGTGCAATGGGCAATGGGGTCAACCCCAGTTGCTCAAGAAGCAGTGCAGGGGGCATTATCTGGAGATCTTGCGACTTATAACGTTACGAGTGACACCAAGGTTTCTTGGGTATTTGATCAATACACAAGGTTTGTCAGTAGTGTAGTCAATAAAATTACCTCGACAATTGTTGGAGCAAGCGAGCAGACAAATGCCGAAGGCAAGAATGAGCTTTTATTTCTTACACGCGGTGTAGTTTTGGATCAAATGTTCGCGAGCGACTTAGTCGATGGTAACTTAGTTGCAGTAGTTCGTAGCTCATTGAATCGAGAGTGCGGAGAGCTTTCAGCCGCATATCTTGGAGTTGCTGATCCGAAGCTGCAATATGATTACTTCGAGCATCTTACAAAGAAAGCGAGTGAAATTAGAACTGAAATTGCAGCTGATGCTCCTCCGGAATCAAAGGAAGTTGCGATTGCTCAAGCGGTTGAGCTTGAAAAGGCCGTGGAGCAAGGAAAGGCAACGCGGGAGCAATACGAGGAGATTATCTGTCGCGCTGAAGAGTATAATGTAAGTCTTAAGGGTGACCCGACTTTAAGGGAGTATTTAGTTAAAGATTTAGGCACGACAGATCTTGCGGGGTTTAAGGATCGATATGGACTGCAGCTGAATCCTTTAACTTACAAAGAAGTTGAAGCCCCTGATTTTACAATGACCTGTGGAGAATTATGGTCGTATATAGCAGCTGGAGTAAAGAAAAACGCAAAATATAGGATCGAAGAAGTGCTTGCCGAGTACACTGGCCGACCTGGCCAACCGAAGCAAAGAGTTCTGTGCAATGAAATTCGACAAGTCTTTGGAATGTCTCCGCTGCCTTCTGAGCAAACGCCACGGGGTCAGCGAACACGTTTACGCTGTGGAAAAGAAGTTCTTGTGCAGGGTGACGTGACCGATCCCGGCGGAAATTCTGTTATCGAAGAATGTAATTTAGAAAACGTTTTAGGTGCGATGTTGATTAAGCGCGCAATCGGACAACGTGCACCGTCGCGGTGGCTTCAAGATTTCGGATCAAGAGTGCAATTAGATGCTAAGCTTTCAGCAGCGCAAGTTAAGTCTGAACTTGAATCTGCACAGCAAGCAGGAACTCAAATGCCAGAAGTGCTTGAGGTCGAATTCAAAAAAATTGCTTCTGTAGATGCTTTTAATAACGCTTTCGGTGAGCAGCAGACATATACCTCCTATGGATTAAGACAAGCGATTTTCTCTGCAGCTTTAACCTTTCCATATTTTCAGGGAGTAATTTTATATCTACTCTGTATTGTTTTCCCTTTTATGGCAGTGGTTCTTGTTATGCCCGGCAAGGCAGAGTCGATTTTCACTTGGTTCTTGCTCTGGTTCTGGGTCAAATCTTGGGATATTGGTTTTGCGGTTGCGATGGTTCTGGAGAAAGTGCTTTGGAACTTAATGCCACACTATGATGTTCTCGAAAAAACATCTCTCACTGCAATTCCTCCGGAAGACATTTTAACACACGCATTATCGGGGGATCCGATATATCATATCAATACCTATTATGCGTTGATGGCGATGTCGATCATGTCGACACCAGTCTTAATGGGCTTTGGCATTTTAAAAGGTCGTGCCGCGATTCTTTCAAGTTTTACTCATGCAGTAAGTCAAACTGCTGATGAGTCAAAAGAGTTAGGAGAAGGTCGCTATGCTGTAAAGGTCATGAACATGAACCATGCGGCAATGACAGCATTTAAAAACGCCGCGGGCTTAAGTGCGCGCAGCCGGGACCTTGCTTATTCGGATCTTGCCCCATGGGGGGAAAGCGGTAGAGGAAAAACTAATGAAAGTAGCGATGGCGGTGCTGTCACAGATCATGCACGCCAGAGTGGAATGATTCGTGGCGTTAGCTCTGGTGCTGGAGAGGTGATGAGTAGTATTCCAGGCCTTGCAGGCAAGGCTGGTAATTTTTCAAAAGGTTCTAAGGCTTCAAAGTTAGATAAGAAAAATGCCAAGCTAGATTCAATTGACTCAGGGCTGGGAATTGCCCAAACGGGCATTGATAAATATCTCAGTAACTATAAAAGACTCTATGGCGCTGGCATGAGTCGTGAGTTTCAAGAACAGCATTGGAAAGTGCGACTTTCACATTCAGTTTTTACAATGATTGCGCAATATAACTCGATTGATGGCGGCGGTGGCTTTGAGCTTGAGCTTTATGAGGTCAAAGCGCTTTGGTCTAGTCTCTCAAGCGCGTACAAAGAAGATACAGAAACTTTTGTTGGAGCTGCAGAAGATTTGGGTGGCGGTGCTGTAAAGGGTTTGAGTGGCGGTTTCGATAAGTTAATTGGGGGCAATCAAAAAGCCGGAAATTTTGGCCCTGTTACGGGTGGGGCGATCAAGGGTTTTGTGCGTAGTGATCTTGCAACGTCACTATATCTCTGGTCGCAAAACGACGAGGGCAATGAATTATCACCAGTGCCAATGCAAATTGATGTCTGGGAAAAGGAGCGTAAATAGCTTATGGCTGACTACGTATCCGCCGGAACAGAAATGGCAGCAATGCTACAGACTGCAGGTTACTTCGCGCAATCTGAAATTCTTGCCCACTTAGGCTGGATGTTTGATCAAATTGGCGTAGTGATTCTACTAGGCTGCGCAATTTTTGCCATAGTCTCTTTTGTTGTTTACGGGCGTGCCGATGCGACAAAATGGTTCTTATTGGGACCACCGCTATTTATTTGGATCCTCAGTTCTCGTATCGAAGCGCATGGAACTAAATGGCAGTTTGGTACCTTCGACCGCGGTACTCCTAATGCAGCAGAAGTCTTTCCTTCGATGGAAGGTAAACAGATTAAAGTCTCCTGGGCCTTCCATCAGTGGGATTTATTTGTCTCTGAGCTTTCACGCCAACTGATCGACATGTTGACCAAGAGTAGCGAAAAGCCAGATTTGCTTTTTAATGTACGTCAGCAAGTTATGGATAAAGTGATGTCATCGCGTGTTGCCGATCCGGGATTACTTGAATTAATCCATCTAAGCATGCGCGGACAGTGCGCTGAGAATACGAATTTAATTCAACGCATGGTCGATATCGAAACGCAAGATTTGTACAGGAAATATAAAAACCCAACCGACCGTGGCGGATTAAGTCCAGAGGAAGTAAGAGCGGCTGAGGCTTTAGAGCGCGATTGGAATGCGACCAAGTATCAGCTCGATCTTAAAAGCGGTTCGCGTGAAAATAAACTTAGCGAATCGGCGCGAAACTATGTCCGTGGGAACTTAACAATTATTGAGAAGACAGGAACTGCAAGTGCCAGTGCTCCAACGGATGTCTCCTATGATGAGTGCATTGGTATAACTGGAACAGAATTAGCGAAAATGAATTTGGATCTTGCCTGTTCAAACGGAGCTGCTTGCACTGAGGAGCCGAGTGAGTTTTACGATAATGTTTCCTGCGCTCATATCTGGAATTGGGTTTATCTCGGTGCTAAGCAAGAAGCTTGTGGTGCGATTACCGAAGCGATTGACGGGAGTTTGACCACTAACGCTCAGCAGCCAGAATTGCGTGTAGAAGTAGCTAAAGAACTTTTGAGTAAGTTGACTAACGGTTCTGGAGGCGAGGCCCCCTCAGCCTATTTGCCACAGATTGTTGCCGGTTATTTTATTCGGAATGAGCTGACTCGTGACCCAAGTCGCAACTGGGCAAGCACCTTGCACCAACACCTCAGTATTGACGGCATTGAATACGATTATAAAATCAAAACCGAGTACGAAAATAATGTGCCGGGGGACTTCAGTAAAAATGAGGATATCTATAAAGGTTCGCGACTTTTACGTGAAGCACTAGATTCTTATACGCATCGCTTTACACTTTACAGCACGGCTATGGCGATGCCCTACTTTCAAGGTGTATTGCTTTATATACTCGCACTACTATTTCCGTTCTTCTGTATTTTTATTCTTGTTCCAGGTTTTGCCGGGGCATTCTTTATTTGGCCTGCGCTTTGGATGTGGGTGAAATTCTGGGATGTCGGGTTTGCAATGGTTAAGGTCCTCGATGAATTTCTCTGGGAAATTATGCCACACGCAAATTACGATTGGCGCTCTGCGATGGAAGGCACCGGAGAGATTACGCGAGCACCGGTTGATGCCTTGCGTGTAGCTTTTGGTTATGATCCGGGTTACAGCCTCTCAAATTACTACCACATTCTTTCTGTTGCGCTTGTGAGTATCCCTGTAGTTTTTGGACAGGCGATTCTTGGCGGCAAAGCCGCACTAGTGTCTCCATTTTTAAATGGCGCTAAGGCGCTTGGGCAGAAGCGTGGCGCAGATGCAGACATGATGTACGGTTCATATCAGGCAGGTGTTATCGATAAACTGCGTGAAAAATACGCGGTAAAAACAGTTAAAAACCGCCTTCGTAAAGGCCAAGTCGCTCGAACAGGGCGTAGGGAACTCCTTGGAATTAAAGAACAAATTGATGCCACCGAAGCAAGTCAGTCGCAAAACCTGATTAATGGTGGGGTAGGGATGGTGCTAGGCGGAGTAGCTACAGTCGCTGGAGTTATCTGCTGTTTTACTGGAGTGGGTGCTGTGGTTGGAGCACCGTTAATCGGTGCAGGAGTAGGTGCGATGGCTAGTTCAGGAATGTCTACAGCAGGGGCAATGATTGATAAGCGTCGTTTAGCAAATCAAGGGCGAGCTGGTTACACGAAATTAAATGCAAGAATGTTATACCAAGATTTACAGAAAGACCGCAGTTATCAGGCCTTTGATATGTATCGTGCAGCAGTTACTGACCGTATTGAGTTTTGGAACTTGCCGGATGTTGACAGTCAATCAATAGCTAAGTTGGCAACTTTTGCGACAGAGATGCAAGCAAAAACTGGCAGCATCGATACACATCAGATCGGGAAAATGCTGGGAGATACTGCTGAGCTAGCTGAAATTGGATCATGGTTTTCTGGCAAGGGTGGTGGACCTAAACCAGGTGGAGTTGGGACACCGTAACTTTTAGACTGAGTGCCAAAATAGCTGTTAATTAGGCTGTAGTTGAGGCACTCAGTCTAATCGTCCAGTAAACTGATTTTACTGGACAAAATAAATAAATACCCGTTGACGAAAGTTTCGTTAATCGAAAAAACTTTTGGCAACGGGTTTAGGTAAAGATTTTTAAAAATAATATGCCACCAGAAACGGATGGAGTTGCAATTGGTGCTGTAGGGCACTTAATCGCTGCAGTGATGCAGACAGCTGGCATGTATGGCCAGTCTGAGATTCTTGCGACTATGCAGTTCTGGTTTCAACAAATGGGAGCGCTGATTTTTATTGCTTTCGCAGCAATGGCTCTCGGCCAACTTGTCATTTTTGGATCCTATCGCGGCGCGCTTTGGTTTGTGATCGCGCCTGTTCTCTTTCAATATGTAATTTTCTCTAAGCAAAATGTTGAGCTTACCAATTGGAAGTTTGGTAACCGTTACGGTGAGAATGCCGGGCTAAATAGTGGAGAAGAGGAGTCAAAGGCTGCGATTGAGGAAAAGCTCAAGGAACTTAAGGTAGAGCTTCCAGAAAATGGAACAGCCTACTTATCGAATATATTTGTTGAATTTGACAAAGCAGTTTCTGCTATCGTGCAAAACACAGTAGCATTTCTAGTCGACCAAGATCGCCAAAGCGACCTTAAGTTTGTTGCCCGCATGAAATTATTCGAATCGCTCTTTCAAGAGCGACCCAATAGCGCAGGCTTGCATGAACTGATTATGACGGGTCTTGTCGGTGAGTGCGGGCAAGCGACAAATAATATGCAATCGCTCTCAAGTATTAAAATTCTAGAAGAGAAAGCCCGTGCTAAGGGTTCGAGTTTAGATCCGAAAATTTTAGAACAGAAAAGCAAACTCGAAGAAGAACAAGCTCGCATATTTAGTGACCGCAAAGTGCAGTTTTCACGACCAGTTTGTCAATACTTGCAAGACTTACAAGGTTGCTTCATTGGCAGCAATTTTCAGGAATTAAATTGCACACGTCCGGACTTGTACGGCTGCTATGAGCCACTATCCTACCTGCGCCCGAGTGAACGCGGGAGTCAAGACTCGGCATCATGTAGCGACGTTTGGAAATATGTTTTCTTAGGTACATACCAGGAAGCAAAATATAAATTTGAAAAACTTGCTAAGGAAAACACCAAGCTTGGGTTGAAATGGGAAGACTTAGCAAAAGAAGTCTTGGAGAAAATTCCAGCCACTGGGGAGATTGATAATCCTGAAGTTTCTTCAGCAGCGTTTCAAGTGATTGCCGGACATTTACTACAGAACCATGTGCTGAGAACTCCTCACGGCGCATTAACTAGTGGCCTTTATGGTCGTCTGACTGAACACTCGCAGATGACTAGTGAGATATTTGAATGGGGACAAGATGCTGAATCAATCGGGGATCAAGCATACTTATTAACGCTCAGTGGAATGCTACCTTATATTCAAGGTGTGGCCTTGTTTCTACTGTCGATTACTTTCCCATTCTTTGCGTTGTTCTTATTAATGCCAGGAAGAGTGAATACATTTTTCATGTGGCCTGCAATGTGGATTTGGGTCAAGTCTTGGGATATTGGCTATGCACTTGTGCACATGATCGAGCAGCTGCTTTGGGAATTCATGCCGCATGTTGTACGTAGTGAACTTAGTGCTTACACAGCAGACTGGACGAATCCGAATTCAATTTGGACCACAATCTTTAGCAATGACCCAGTTTATTCGCCGAATTTATATTACTCCGTTTTAGGCGTATCGACTTTAGCAATTCCGGTGATCACGGCCCACCTGACCATGGCCAGTACTGACTTACTTGATGTATTTAACTCACGCCTGTCTTCATATGGCTCTCGTGTTCAAGCGCGTCAAAAGAACGTCGAGCGTAACCGCTTAGGAGGAACTCGAGATAATGAGTGGAAAATGGCTACTGGTGAAGCATGGGATAATGCACGTGTCGCCTTAATGAAAAGTGAAGCTGGTAAAGCTAAGAAAAAACAAGGCGATGGTCTTTATGCCCGCTACGTCGATGCTAAAGCAAATCTTGCGCGTTTTGAGCGCAGTCACGATGATGACATTATTTGGCAAAAATCTTCAGCCAATATGCTGCGGGGTGCTCGTAAGATGAACTACAGCGCTAAATACACACAACAAGCAATCGATTCAGAAGCAGAATTGTATATCCAGGAAAAGGGATACGAGAGTGGCTTCTATGGATCAGAGAATTACGATACTACAGCGACGAATGCAGATGCTTCAGTTTCGTCGGGTGGTGATAATGATGGTTCTGGAGAATAGGCATGCCGGATCCAGTCAATAGCATCGAATCAGGATCTTTAGGAACAGCAGGTTCTCTGATTGCTGCCGCCTTGGAAACTGGCGGGCATTATCTCCAATCCGGAATAATTGATACTTTCTCGCAGGGACTTTCCAATGAAATTGGCGCCGTGCTCTATATCGCTGCAGCAATTGGCGCAATTATGACTGTTGCCCTTGGCGGCAGATATCTGCACGCAATGTGGTTTATCGCTGGGCCAATTCTTTTTCAAGCAGTTGTTTTTTCGCGCACCCCTTCAATTGGCCCATCCTTTTCGATGGGGCAGCGGCCAATTACCATGGACGAGAAAAAAGCTGCGTTGAATGAAGCGATTGATAGCCCCTCGTTGGAACTGCTCAAGCAAGCGAAAGTTTCAGTGTTTTTTAGCACCTGGGTGCAAATTGTAGATAGTGTCAACCAGGGCTTGATTAAGGTTATTTTTCAAATCAAGGATCAAGATCAATTACAATTCTTATTACAAAGCCAAATTTATGCAGCGATGCTCAATTCCCGCATTGAAGATCCTGCACTTCAAACATTAACAAAGCTTGTCTTGCTCAAAGAATGTGCTCCCTATGTATCGGCCGCAAGAAGTGCTTATGACGATAACTTAACTACTAAAAATCAACTCGAAGCTCAGGGTTTAATGCGGGATTATGGGGCCTTCCCTGTGTCTTTAGATACGCACCCGTATTTAAGGCAGTTTATGGATTCACCTTTTGCAAAAAGCATGTTCGAGAATCCTAACGCTGAGTGTAAGGACCCACACATCGCAGGTAAAACAAATATAGCCTGCGCTGATATTTGGAATTTGGCATTTTGCTCACTGAAGCAAGAAGCGCGCAGAATGGTGCTAGATACGATGAGCTCAGTGCCGCAAGAAGTGACAGATGCATCTGTAATGCAAGCGATTTTAAAAAAGCTAAACCCTGACACTGCGGCGCACACTCCTGCTGAGCAATTTAACATTGTCTATAATGCAGTTGCTGCACGGATGATGAATAAAGCATTGAAGGAATTGAATCCAGGCTCGCAGTATTTGCTTGCCGACCGGGATTTTAAGCTGGCCAATGATCAAGTTTTTTCGGTCAATAAAATTGTTTCCAAAATTAACGTTCCAGAACGCTATAAAGGTGTCGGTGATTTTCTTGAGGCGATGTTAGCTCTGCCCTATGTGCAAGGCATGCTTCTATTTTATTTGTCACTTGCCTTTCCATTTTTTGCTTTAGCTTTGATCATTCCTGGTAGATATGAACTTTTCTTGGCTTGGATGGCTTTGTGGGCATGGGTTAAATCTTGGGATGTTGGCATGGCAGCAGTCATGCTCTTAGAGAAAATTCTCTGGTCAACCTTGCCCGGCACTCACGCAATTGATGATCGTTTTGCCGAAGATCCGGGGCTAGTCTTTAAGCAGGTGCTAGGGTCAGATCCACTTTACTCGATGAATACGCATTATCTAATTATTGCTGGAGCGATGGCCGCAGTGCCAGTGTTGACGGGATTTATCGTTAAACGCGGAGCCGGTGAAATTATTGATGCTGTTGGCAATAGTATGGGTAAGTTTGCTGGCCGCATCGGTAACGCAATGCGCGACTACGAATCTTCGATTCACGCCCAGAACGAAGTTGCCTTGATGGCTAAGAAAAAAGAAGATGCCGTGATGGCAGCCCGTGGCGGAGCATTTGCCCGCGCCTCAGACGCTTACGAGAAAAGAATGGTCCTTAGTAGCGCAAGCCAAGCCTCGAAAGGTGGTATTGTTAATAATGTCTTGATTAATCCTAAGTCAGTGCTGCAGGGACAATCTACTAAGAGCGCCAATATTGCCGGTTCAATTATGGACTTTGAAATGGCGAATAACGTCTATAAGGCAAGTATCTCTAAAGATGTCTTAAAGCATGCTTGGAGTGCGGTCTCTTACGGTTGGTATAACCACGATTTCCAAGACGAGCCGGTCTGGGATTACAAACGTAAATTCGAATTGGCGAAACTAGGTCAATTTGAGCGTAAGGGATATTCTGAACCTTTTAAGTGGTTTACCGATGTGGCTTATCAAGGGAAAGAAGTGCGAGGCGTAGGAGATATTTATGCACAAATTCCGCGAGAACTCACTGTGATGGCTGGGTTGTTCAGTAGTGGGAGTCCCGCGAGTTTCGTATTGCAGCCATTGTATACCCACCAAATTACTTCGACGATTGCGCACGAACAGCGCCCAGACCTACGCCGCGATGGTATGGACTTGGCTAACGTTGTCCAACGCAGCACTTACTCAGGGACTCGTATTGATGGAGGGGATATCATGCTCGGTCGATCTGAAAATCGCATGACTAAGTATCAAGATCGCGCTGAAAACGATCAGTATATCGCCTATCAGAGAAAATACTTAGGCACTGGTGGGGGAATTGAGGGAAGGTAAGTATGGCAGACCCTGTCTCAGTTGGCTCATCAGCATTAATGGTTGCTTCAGCTCTGGAGACTGCTGGTTATTATTACCAGTCCTATGTGCTTGATTCATTCAGCTCTACAATCATGGGGCCACTTGGTGCGATTGCCTTTATTGTTGCAGGGATACTAGCAATTACTCAGTATGTTGTTGCCGGTGAATATAAGGCTTTTCTTTGGTTTGTAGTTGGTCCGGGGTTATTAGCAGCTGTTATTTTGACGCGCGAACCTACGACAGGCTCAAATTGGATTTTTGGCGATGAAGCTCGCGATCAAGCCGAAAAAAATGAAGTGATCCAATCAATCACAACAATCGATAATACAAATACCCCAAAAGTTTCTTCTTTCTTTGCTTGGTACAATAATTTAACGAGCGAACTTGTGCGCTCAATTGTTACAAAACTAGTAGAGCAGCGTCAAAAAGCGGATATGACCTTTGTCGCGCGCACGCAGTTGCTACAAACTGCCGTGACTCAATCGATTTCAGATCCGCGCTTGAGTTCCATGATTCACGCAGGTCTTTGGGGACATTGTGGTGAGCTTGCTAAGGCCGCAAGGCAAACTCATCTTGCCAGCCTTGGTGATCGTGGCGCTGATCCAAAGGGTGAGTATCAACGCTTTTATAGTCAAAATAAAGATCAAGAAATTGTTCCCTATAGTCAATACACAATTGATTATTTGGTTTCGCGTGCTGATCCTGCGAATCGTGCAAATGTGGCAAAAGAAGCGCAACGATCGTACTCCTGCCAAGAAATTTGGGATTTAGTTTACGAAGATCTCCTAGATCAATCAGCTCAAATCCAGACTCGCTTAACTGAGCGAGCCAAGTCCTTAGGTATCCCTGAGGAGAAATTTGAGGCAGATCTAACAAAAGCTCTAGGCGGCATGACTGCTGACGATCCAAATCGTGGGCATGAACTGCATCAAGTATTAGCTAAGCATTTATTGAAAATTGAGTCGCACAAGGGATCAAGCGCACGCTATCCTCAAATGCTTGCGCGACAAGGTGGCGAAGCGGGCTCTGTTGCTAAGGTAGAACGCATGAAATGGTCGGGCCGCGAGCAAGAGCATAAAAGTAGGCTGGTCACAACTGCGATGACGCTACCATACTATCAAGGGCTAATGCTTTACTTCTTGGCCTATACTTTTCCATTCTTTGCGATCCTTTTAGTGATCCCTGGTAAGTATACGGGCGCGTTAATGTGGTGCGTGCTCTGGTTGTGGGTGAAGAGCTGGGATATTGGCTATGCTGTTGTAATGATGCTTGATGATATTCTGTTTGGAATGTTTGCAGCTAATCAAGATCCTACGGCATCGCAATTTTCCAATGATTTGGGCACCGTGATGGCCAGTCTTTCGGCATACGACCCGACGATGAATTTATCGACTTATTATTATATTGTGGGCGTTTGCTTTTCTACTATTCCGGTGATCATGGGCTATATGGTGATGGGTGCGGCGAAAGGCGGAGCCCAGCTGATTGAAAACGGCGCAAAAACATATGCGACTTCAATCGGAACTGGTGCTGGGTTATCGCAAAACCAAGGCCAGAACTTACAACTTCGCGCAGGAGAATTTAGAGCAGCAACGAATAATATTTTTAACCGCTTAAGAAATGACAATGCGAAAACTCGTAATGACATGTCAGATATGGAATATCAGTCGCGCAAGGGTGGACTGCCAATAATGCCCAATAACCGCGTTGATTCTATTAGTGGGCGCAGCATTCAGCAGTTGAAAGATGATTTTGTGTATTGGAGTGCTTGGGAGGGAGCGTTTGAAGGGTATAAAGGAAGCGGCCTTGTGCGTAAATTCGCAGGAGATTTAGGCATTGCTGGAAATATCGAGACTCCTGGGAAGGACGCGCAAAATGTGGATGTTGACAACGCATTAACTCCAATTACTTTTGCAACCCGCCGCTTAGCAGGAACAGCCTTACCAAAAGTAGCATTTGAGAAAGAATCTGCTTACAAGCATATGCAAGCTCGAGTTGGGCAAGTTATTGCCGAAGAAATGTTTGACTATTCACTTTCTTTTGCAGGCATGGCTCATGCGCAAGACAGACGCGTTTATCGAGGCTTTGAATTGCCATCGGCATATGACGATCCGGGCGAAAGTATTTACGCCGCTAGAATGGTTAAAGACCAACGGTTAATTGAGAGCGCTAAGGCAATTAGTAACACGGGATTCAATCTTACTCGCGGTGGCGTGCAGTTTATCGAGAACTACGGTAAAGGCAAAAAAATGCGAGGTAGCGTAGATAAGGCGGGTAAAAAAGGTGGGGGCTTCGGAGGTAAAACTAATGGCACCCCTCTCATCGGTGGACAGCTTGAGCCAATTTTTATTACATTAGGCGTAGCTGATCAGCTAGAAATGGGAGATTTCGGCTACACTCCAAACCAACACATGGACATCGCACTGGATCAACAAACTTTCCATGACAATGCAATTGGCAGTGGTCCAGGAGGACGTGCTCCGGAAATGCCTGGTTATGCAGGAGTTGTTGAGAAAGTGGTCGGATCAAACCTACAAGATTGGAACCAGCGTTCTTATGGGACAATGGATTTAAGTGAAGCTTCAATCGCGGAGCGTAAGCACGTAACTGCACGCTTAGAGCAGGCAATCGACGATGCTCGGCTTGGTAACCGCGAGGCTGATATAGCTAGAAACTTGTTAGCAGATCGCTACACTTCGATGGCGGATTTGAAACAATCCTTAGATCGCCTACTTGAGGAAAATCAAAAACTCGCTAAGACGGAAAAATCCGGCAATTAAATACTGCCGCGTTTGCGGGAGAGCCAGCCATCTTCAAGTAATTCTCGTGGCGAAAAGTTACTGGCCTCTGAGCAGTGTAAGACCGGAACACAAACACATTCTCTCAGATTATATTGCTGATTTTGGTGATAAAGTATTGCCGCAACTCCAGCATCGCGGATCGCTTGGTTGAATCTAACTTGAATTTTCCCTTGAGGTGGCAGGAAGCTATTGTTCGCATATAATTTATGCTCACGAAGTGTATTTAAAGTGTGTTCAATCTCTTTGGGTAAATCATCGGTGCCAAGCTCAACTAAAGGGCGAAAAGTATGAGTGCTCAGGCCAATCGTAACATGATTGTTGGAGAGTTCGGTTAAATGCTGCCAAGACATAAACGTGACATCACTCTTTAGCTCGGCGTAGTTGCGGGCAAGCTCTCCGTAGAGCCCTAAGATTATAAAGCGATTTTCTGGAGAACTTTGAGCAAGTGCTTCGGTGAGTTCATCTAAGGCGAGATAAAAATCGTTGTCGGATTCTTTTTCTAAAAGACGAAACAGCAAATCGCGCGTCGGATCTACTTTGTCTTTGGTTAGGCCTTGCTCACTTAAGTCTCTGAGTATTTTTTTACGAGATCTGAAGCAGGTGAGTAGGGCCAGAGCAAGCTTGTCTTGCCAGAGCATTTCCGCGGTCCCAAGGTATGCCGTAGCCGGAAAGATTGTGACCGGAAGTTTGAGTTCTTGAATAATTGGCAGTGCAATGAAGTAATGTTCCAGATATGCGCCTTCTAAGATTAGACTTACCGTGAGGGGATTGATCTTGTGATTGTGACTTCGTGCTTCGATTAGATCTTCTAAAGGCATTACGGTCATATGCCTAGCAACCCAGCGCAATAAGTTTTCAAAATGTTCCGGTGTGATATAGCGGTTGCTAGCAATCGGATAGGGAAGCTTCTCTGGATCAATAATTCTTTCAAATGCAAGTAGGCGATGATTTAATCCCCTGAGGCTTGCAATTTTTTTTAAAATCCCTGAATGAAAGCTAATTGTTTTAGCTGCTAGAAGAAAGAGATCGGCCCAAGGAGAACTCATATTTAACTCATTTTGCTAGGGAAATTATGCAGGGCTTTCTTGAGTTGTTCTGGTAAAGGGCAAATCTCAAATTCATGAGTTGGGCTTGTTTTTACAAAAACGTGCTTGGTGCGCCCATGGTGTAATAAATCTGTAATTGCAGATTTGCGTGAAGAGAAAATATTATAATTTGCTTGAAAGCTCGCTTTGCCGATTTCAGAAAAATATAATTCAACTACTAATTCGTTACCGTAGCGAATTGGTTTTTTATACTGTAGCTCTGCGTCAATGACCGCCAAGTGATAATTTTCTTTTACTAAGTCCGAGTAGGGCAGGGCGATTGAGCGCAAAAAATCTTCGCGCGCACGTTCGTAGATTACAAAATAATTTGCGTGGTAAAGCACTCCGCCTAAATCAAAAAGACCAAGCTGAAGATTGTCGATCGTTGTGATGAAGGGCTGGTTCAATTGATCTAATCTCAGCCACTAGGCGATTAATATTTGTGCTTAAATATCTTTTTGCGCAGTTTGAATTAAACGCAATGATAAATTGTGATCTGTTTGCGGAATTTCTCCGCTACTGTATTTCTCTACTAACTGCTCACGCGTTAATTCTAAATCACTAGAGCGCGTATTATCTCTAGTTGTTAAGACAGCAGAAAGTGCAATTACAAGCAGTGCTGATCCTAAAACTATTGAGAGATGATTTTTCATAAGTGCCTGATTGGATTCACTAAAAAAGCGCCACTAATACGCTGGACTTTAATCGAGTTTAACTGAGTAGACAAGATTAGAATTCTAATCTTAACGTAATTTTTCGGAAAAAATTTAGTCTGATCGCTCGGGATGAATGAAAATCCAAAAAATAAAAAAGCCTGTCAAAAATCCTCCGATGTGGCCCCACCATGCAACATTCTCCTGGCCGGCAGCAGCACCAAGCTGGCTGCCAGCAAGAATCTGCGCAATAAACCAAACAGCGATATAGAAAAATGCTCGAATTTGAATGAAGTAGGGAATGATAATGATAGGGATCACAGTAATGATTTTTGCCCCGGGATACATAAACGCATACGCAGCTATCACCCCTGACACAGCCCCAGAAGCTCCAATCACAGGCATGGAGGAATTCTTAAATACCACTGCATGCACAATCCCTGAACCTAAGCCGCAGAGAATATAGAAGAAAATAAAGCGCCCAACCCCCATGCGGTCTTCGACATTGTCGCCGAATAGGTGCAAGGTCCACAGATTAAGCGCTAGATGTAGCAAGCTCCCATGTAAGAAAAGACTCGTCAGTAAAGGGAGGAAGCGACTCTGCCAGCTTATTGCTTCAGCAGTCAGGAGTTCCCTCGGAACTAGCGCGTATAATTTAATCGCGTCTTCAATCGATCGCTTGTCTAATGTTGTTTCCCAGAAAAATACTAGTATATTTATAATAATTAATGTCCAAGTCGCCGCAGGGAAATTAGATGGACGCTTATTGTCTCGTAATGGGAACATGCCTATGCCTTATACGAAGAAAATATGTTTAAGCACATAAAAAATATACTGATTTTGATGATTGCGACGGTTTTGCTGGCCAGTATTTTTATTGGACCCGAGCTCGTTACCGAATATCTGCCGCGCTTAATCTTCAAACGAAATTTTGCAGAAATTATCCCAGGAGAATTTTATCGATCAGGGCAAATGTCACATCAACGGTTGGCCCGCACAATTACAAGCAATAAAATCAGAACAGTCCTGGATTTGCGTTATGGAGAAGACGACCCAGAAGCAGATGGCAAGCGTGAAAAAGATATTGTTGCGGAACTCGGCGGCAAATATCTCCATTTCCCACTGCGCGCATCCCGCCGTCCAGAGCAGAAAACGATTCAAGAACTCATTCAAATTTTAGACACGCTAGAAAGCCCGGTGCTTGTGCATTGTAGTGACGGAGCGCATCGCACCAGTGTCGTCAGTGCGATTTGGATGTTAACCCAGGCGCATGAAGATTTGAGTCTAGCACTCGAGCAAATGAGTCCGCGTTACGGTTTTGTCAAAGCGGAACGCCAGTTTGCTGAATTCTTAAATGGCTACCCGACCATCGATGATTTGATTTGGGATTATCAGCAAGAAACAAACGGTCAAATGCCCTTTCGTGAATGGGTCGCGAAGTAGGGGGGTGATGCTGCTTCGGCTTAGGCTTGCACTGCTCCTTATCCTTACTCTTAACCTGCTGTTTTCATAAATTTTCGCTTCATTTCCGCAACAAGCACACAGAAACGGAGGAATATAGATATGGAGGCAATTGCATCTATGTTCAGTCATCAAAAATTATATGTATATCAAAAGGCTATAACTTATTTTTCAAAAATTGCAGACATTCTTGTCCAAATTCCACCGGGGAACAAAGACATCGTAAGCCAGTTGAGGAGGGCAGCGATCTCAATAGCGCTTAATATTGCCGAAGGTGCAGGTAAGACAAGTTCTATGGATAAAAGACGTTTTTATTCGATAGCACGTGGCTCTGCTTTAGAATGTGCTGCGATATTTGATTTATTGGTTATCTTGAAGCTTTCAAGTGAGGAAGAATTGAGCGAATGTCGCGCACTTCTGAGCGAAATTGCGTCAATGTTTTCAGCTATGACACAGGTGAACAAAAAGGTCGAAGGCTAAGGGGAAGTTCAAGCCTAAGCCTAAGAGACAACCTTCGCACTGAGTCTACAACTCAACCTGCAAGCCAATTTCCAAAACTTGATTTGGTGGAATCTTGAAATACTGCGTTGCGGGCTGCGAATTACGCTGCAAGAAAGCAAATAATTTCTCGCGCCAAATTGCCATGCCCGGACGCGGGGTCGCAAGTAAAATTTCGCGCCCAAGAAAGAATGTCACTTCCTCAGTGCGCACTTCTAAATCGTGAGCGAGGCAGGCACTTAAGATATTCTCAATTGAGGGTTTTTGCATGAAGCCATAACGTGCCAGAATCCGATAAAAGCCGTGATCGAGTTGTTGAATCGAAACTCGTTCGTGAAATGGGATTACTGGAGTTTGTTCGAAAAGCACTGTAATAAAAAGAACGCGCTCGTGTAGCACTTTGTTATGACGCAGATTGTGCACTAATGCTGGCGGGATACCTGAAGTCGAGCCAGTCATGAAAATTGCCGTCCCGGAAACTCGCGAAATCTGACGTGTTGGAAGTTCGCTGAAAAATTTATCAAGCGGCACGGTCTGTTCACGCAGGCGTTCAGCAAGAATACCTCGACCGCGTTGCCAGGTTGTCATCATTGCAAAAATTACTATGCCTGTAACCAGCGGGAACCAGCCGCCATCTGCTATTTTTAAACAGTTGGCCCCGAGAAATAAGAGTTCAATTATGAGTATTGGTAAAATTACAACTATCGACTTGACCCATGACCATTTCCAGACTCCACGCGTCACGTAGAACATCATTGATGTTGTTAGCACCATCGTCAATGATACTGCTACGCCATACGCGCCAGCAAGTGCGCTTGACGTGCGAAAGGTTAATACTAGCCAGAGCGTGGTAACTAGTAGGGCAGTATTTATCGAAGGTACGTAAATCTGGCCGATTTGCTCTGCTGAAGTATGGGTGACGCGCACACGCGGAAAATATCCGAGTTGAATCGCTTGGCGAGTTAGTGAAAAAACTCCCGAGACGATTGCTTGAGAGGCAATCACAGTAGCTGCTGTTGCTAGCGCAACTAATGGAATTAGTCCCCAGGTTGGTGCAAGCATGTAAAACGGATTCTTAATTGATAAGGGATCGTGCAAGAGTAGTGCTCCCTGGCCAAGATAGTTTAAGAGCAGTCCAGGCAGGGCAAAGAAAAACCAGCCATACTTAATAGGAATCCGTCCAAAATGTCCCATGTCGGCGTAGAGCGCTTCGCCACCAGTGACCACTAGAAATACTGAACTGAGCAGAAAAAAAGCGTGAGCTGGATCATCAAGTGCTAGTTCAATGGCATAGCTTGGATTGAAAGATAAAAATACTGAAGGCTCTTTGAGAATCCCGTAAATACCTAAAAGTCCCAATACCGCGTACCAGAGGATAATGATTGGCCCAAAAACAGTCCCAATCCGTGCCGTGCCGAAACGTTGACTCATGAAAAAGAAAAGTAAAATTAGAATGGTAATGCCGATCACATATTTTTCGAATACTGGTGTAACAATTGCTAGGCCTTCAACTGCGCTGAGCACTGAGATTGCCGGAGTAATTACTCCATCACCAAAAAGTAAGGCAGTTCCAAAAAGTCCCATGACAATAATGCCCACAGTCAGAGTCGAATGGTCGCGCGGCTTGGCCAGGGCCATTAACGCCAAGATTCCGCCTTCACCTTGGTTATCGGCACGCATCACAAAAGTTACATATTTAATGCTGATCAAAATAATTAAAGACCAGATAATTAAGGAGAGTACCCCGAGTACATGGCTAGGTGTTAAACTTAATCCATGTGCTTCGGAGAAGCATTCCCGCATCGCATATAATGGACTGGTTCCGATATCTCCGAAAACAACTCCCAGCGCTCCGAGGGTTAGTTCCCATGTTGTAGTTTTAGATTTTTGATTATTATCTGACATCTATTCTGAATACTTGATCCGCGTTAAGTTAATCGTTAAATATTAAAACATAGATAATTTTAAGCATGAAGTCAGTAACATTTTCATTTCGCACGGAAACAGCGCTTTTTTCTTTGGCCTTTGGCGGGCTGCCACTGCGTGAGCAGGCGTTTAAGGGGGCAATGCGCTACTGGTATAGGGCCTTCTGTGCTTCTGCTTATAATCTTAAATCTCTTGCGCATAAAGAGTCGCAAATTTTTGGCTCTAGTGGGAGACAAGGCCAGGCCACGAGGGGAGTGCGTCTCCAACTAATCCGACCAAACGTCCTGCCCCAAGAAATCTCGCCACAGCCACACAAGGAACGGGTTAAACCTTTGCGCGCCTTGCCAGCGCGGCATGAATTTCAACTTGTGTTATCACAACCACACTCGATGCGTGACGAGGATTTTCTAAAAGCCTGTGCTGCACTTTGGCTTGCTGCTACAATCGGTGGATTTGGTCGGCGTTCGCGACGTGGAGCGGGAGGAGTGCGGGTTATTTCAATCTCAGGTTCGTATCAACTGAACTTGCCAGTAATCCATCAGCAGTGGTCGAGTGACGAACTTAAGAATGCATTAAGTGCCGGTTTAATTGAAGCCAGAAAAATATTATTCGAAGGCGGAAAAAATATTGAAACTCCCAATCAGTTGCGCGGCGATATCCCACAACTGGTTAGCGGTAAAGATGGTTCGCATATTATTATTTCTGACCTCGGCCCTAGTAGCGAAGCCGAAGCGCGCGCTAAGCTCATGCTTAAGTTACGGCAATTTAAAAACCAAATTTTTGGTTTGCCGTTGAAGATCAATCAGGGAGAGAATGGAGCGCAGGCAGAACGAAAAGAGCGCTTCAGTCGAGAAGGTTCCAAGCGTTATGCATCACCAGTATGGATCAGGCTAATTGAGTTAAAGAGCGGGTGGACAATGATTGTCACACTCTTATTGCCGCTGCCCCGAGTTAAAACGGCCAATCGAGATAAGCTAGATGAATTTTTAGCTGCGCTCAAGCAGAACCGTAAAGAGGTTGCAATTCCATGAGCGAGAAAACAGTTTTTATTCATGCCTTAACGGGCATTGGCTCGACCGGTGAGAAAACTGCAAGCCTGACTTATCTACCACGCGCGGCCATGGAAGCGGCCATAGACACGGATTTAAAAATTCCAGTCATCAGAACCTCAACCTTAATGCGGGCGTTGCGGCATGCTAAAATTACAATCAATCCTGAGAATATTTCTTATGACCCGAGCTTATTGCTTTTACCGGTGCGCACCCCCGCGGGACTTTTTGCCTGGATCACTTGTCCGGCAGCGCTCGGGAAAATGAAATTACTCGGGTCGAATAGCAATCAAACGATCCAAGGCTTTACTTTTAATCCTGAAGTTCAAGCTTACGTTACACGGTCGTGTCAAATTTTACTCGATCGGGAATTAATAATTGAAGAATATTTCTTACGTTCAAAATACAGTAATGAACTTGATGTGATCGCGCTTGAACTTGCAAAAAATATTTTTTCTGACCCAGGATATGAATGGTGGCAAAAGAAACTCCAAATGGATCTCGTTGTCGTCAGTAACCAAACCTTTGCTGCAATGCTGCAAACGGCCCTGGAAATACGCGCACGTGTTGCCGGCAATTCCGCTCAAATCGCAAGGAAGACTCCCTACCTCTACGAAGAGCTATTTCCAGCAGAAGCGGTGCTAATTACCGCTTTAGCTGCAGAAAACTTGCCAACAGAGACAAAATTAATTGAACTCGGGAATAATCTTAGCACCGGACGAGGGCTATCTCGACTAATTATGAGAGCAAGTAGTTATGACCTTGGAGCATAAAACAGCTGATCGCGGAACTGCGGTAGTTGCTGCGGCAGACAATTTATTTTCTGCTGCACTAAAGCGCCGAAAATCTGGCGCAACTAAAGCGCTGATTTATCGTATGCCGGTTGTGATTGCACGCCATGGTATCGGACAAGCTATTGCTGAATTAGAGCAGAGTCCAGTAGGTAAAATGGTTCGACATTATTTAGGACTTTGGATCTGTGAACAAGCAGGAAGCGATGCTCAAAAGCTTAAAAATTTTCGCACTGCAGCTTGGGAAAGCGATTCGCAGTTGGTAATGTCAATCACTAGCGCAGCGCTCAAATTTTTTGCCCTGCAAGCTCAGCAATTCACGCAAGTGCAGACTGATTTGCAGGAGAATCTGGAAAGTCCCGAACAGACAGCCACAATTGATCAACTAAACGAGTAACACTGAACGAGTAAGACTGAGATGAGCGAAAAAACAGGCAAGATCATTAGCTATAATGCTGCCAACAAAATGGGAGAAATCGCTTTTGCCGGTTTTGATGTCCCTGCGCGGTTCTATCTTTCTGTTGTTACGAACCCGACACCTGAACCAGTTAAGGGTGACCAAGTGAGTTTCGCAGCAGCAGATCCGGTAAAAAATAAAAAAGGAAAATACTCGCCTGTAACTGCAAGTACGGTAACTATTACTGAGCGTTCTCCCGTACGGGAAGAGGAGAAAAAATTTGATGCAACTGCTCAAAGTTTTCGCACGACACTGCAGCGTGGAGCTCGTAATGACCGCTCCAGAAACAACCGCACAAAATCAGCTTCAAAAATTTCGCAGCAAGCTCAAGAATTACGTGTGATCCCTAAGCGACAACTTTCGCTACGCATTGCCCATGATGCAACTCCACTGCCGCGTGATATGCGTCGACGTATGGTCAATTGGGGCACTGCTAATCCAGCTTTTTTGCTAGCAAAGGGCATTTCCTGGAAGCATGCTGAAAATAATGAATTTGAGCGTAATCGCGATCATTTTCGGCATTTTATGCACAAAACATTTCTGCCGGTTTATCAAAATGCAGTGAAGAATCTTATCCCTTTAGAGGCACTCAAAACTCGGCAGATCCAAATTTATAAATCCCTACGAACTCAGGGCTATTTACTCGATCATCGTGTTTTAAAATTATCTACACCACTAGTGCTTGGGCAGAATGCTTCTAGTTTATTACGGCAAATCAGTGTCGTTACTGACCATCTTTATGGTTATCCTGTGGTGCATGGGTCAATGATCAAGGGAACTTTTAAAGAATATCTACAAAACTTACTGGCTGGAGATCCTGGACTTGCAGTAGCTAGAGATTTTGAACAAATTTTTGGGACAACAGAGGCACCAGGCCGGGTGATCTTCTTTGATTCTTTTCCTACGCGGGCTTTGCCTGATCTTGGATTTGAAACTCTGCAGGATTCATTCCCTGCTTGGTATCATGGCCGGGGTTCTGCAGCTGATACTCAGTTACCTGAACGAGACTATCTATCTGTGATTAAACCTGGAGCTGAATATACATTTAGTTTTGCGTTGAGGCCTGGCTCAGAAGAGTCGCTACTTGGCACGGTAGGGAACTTATTGCAGCAAATGCTTGTTGAGTTTGGGCTGGGATCAAGAACCGCCCTAGGATATGGGCGATTCAGGGTTAACTAAGGAAGCTCTAATAAGTCCGATCTTGGCTCAACCTCGAACTTAATCATAGCTTCCTTAGAGCATTCATGATTCTATCCGTTCCAGTGTTAGCAAGTCGAACTGTTATAGCACTTTGTCGGATTTGGAATGCGGTAGCACTTTCCAGTTTTTCCTACAGCAAACACGGTAACTGAGCCTGTATTTGCTTTTGCTTTTGACGCCATTGATTTTGTGCTTTGGCAATTTGCGCCCGGTGTGCCGCAACCATAGTAGCGGAATTTATACAATGCACCTGCAGGAGTATAAGGTCCCCAACTGGCGATTCGATTGCCTTTATTATCAACTATTTTCCCAGAAAATGTTACTGCGCAACCACGCTTAGCAATTAGTGATCCGCTTTTGTGGCGAGGATTATTCCGTGGAATATGCGCTGATTGCTTTTTGCCTTTGTAAATCAAACAACCCGGTAAGGAAGCAACCGATTTACAGACATCCGAAAAAGCGCTGGTTGAGCGAGTTAGATCTTCTAATTCGTCAGCAATTGAATCTAACTCATCTGCCAAAGCCGGTAAGGGCATGATCAATGTTAAAAGTAATAAATATTTTTTCATGAGCTTTCTAATCCTTTTAATTAATTAAAAATTAGCAACCTGAGCTGTTGTAGCATTTGCGTGCATCAGGGATTTCTACGCAGCGTTTATTTTTGCCAACGGCGTAAATTGTTCCTGAGCCTGTGTTTTGGACTGCGGTGTTATAGATTGATCGAGCACGGCGGCAACATCCGCTACAGCTTTGTACTCCTTGTGTGCAGTAAAATCTGTAGGCATAAGTTTTGCCAGAGTTATTATAGCGCACAAGGCTATTCACGACATTGCCCTTACTGTCGACGAAATTCATTTTATTGCCGTAACGTTTTGTGCAACCACGAAAGCCAATCCAAGTGTTGCCCTTAGCTCTTGGATTGCTGTTGCCGATATGTCCTGAGATCTTAGTTTTGTATACAGCGCATTTGCCTTCGCTCTTGATGTTCACGATTGTTGAGCAGACATCTTGAAGTGCCTTAGTCGAATGATTGATTTCGGTGTTGTTAGTCGAAACTTCATTGATCGCATCCACTAAATCTTCTAAATCATCTGCAAATGAAAATGATGGGATTAGTAGAGTGATAAGGGAGAGAATAATTTTATTTCTCATGACAGCTGAATCTCCTTAGTTTAGGCAAGTCGTAATTAGTTTTCACTTATGAGCTATCCTTATGCTAGTTAGATAAAAGAGGGCAAGCATAAATTCAACAGAATTAAAGCAGTTCTCAAGGACCACCCAGGACCATTTTGTCTGGTGCTTGAAAATACAGTGCTTTCGCGCTATATCGGCAGTTCATTGGAATCTTCATCTTGATTAAAATAAATGCACGATAACGTAAAAAATACACTTCCTGATATCATGGCCTCAGCTAATCCATTTATGGATGCGCAGGTCAGCATTCCAGTTGTGGGCATTAAAAATTTAAAATTACCACTTACATTTTCGTTCTCGAATGCGCTGAATTCAAAATTAGAAACTCAGATTGATGTGAGTGTTAGTTTAGCTCAAGAGGCGCGGGGGATTAATATGTCGCGCTTTGTTGAATTATTTTCTGAATCTACAGTGCTTGAATATTCCTGGAAAGCTTTAGACGAGTTAGCGCAGCGACTTTGTCAATTGATGGGTAGTAAGTCTTGTGAGATTGCTTTTGGTTTTAATTATCAAATCGATCAAGTTAGCTTACGCACGCAAGTGCGCGCGCCGCGTTTTTATCCTGTGAAAATTCAAATCAAAAAAGAGCATAATTTGCCTAGCCGCGTCAGTTTGAATTTTTCATTTTTGTATTCGTCTGTTTGCCCCTGCTCACAGCTTTTATCTGAACATGCAGAAACGTTTCGTGGAGTTTCTGCCGTGCCGCATTCGCAGCGTAGTTTGGCTGTAGTCGATCTAACTTTTGCTGCACAACAACTCTTAACAATTGAAGCAGTGCAGTCACTGCTGGTTAGTGCACTGAAGACTGAAGTGCAAACATTGGTAAAACGTGGCGACGAGCAGGCTTTTGCTGAGCTTAATGCTGAGCATCCAAAGTTTGTTGAAGACGCAGTGCGGTTGCTATACGCAGAGCTTCGTAAAGAACCGCGTATTGAGCATGCCCAGATAAAAGTTACGCATTTTGAGTCACTGCATGAGCATGATGCGGTGGCCGAGTTGTCGTATTGATCTAGATTTGCGAGAGATGACAAGAAGTGAAATCGAACGCTCGGGTCTAAGATAAGATCACAGTGGTAGATGACAATCTATTTGCGTTTTGTGTCATTGCTTCGGTCGCTACCCTCCCTCGCTATGACTGGTGAAAACTTAGTGAACAGATTGCGGAGCCTGCCCTGAGCAGTGTTAAACGGGATCAACATGACAGGGCTGTAGTATACCTCTCTAGTACAACTCGCGGTCGATTTCCCAAGCCTCTAAGTACTTGGTCACATATTGTAAGAACATCCCACCAAGTGAACCGTCAATTACGCGATGGTCGTAACTTAACGTTAAGTAAACCATGTCACGAATTGCAATTGCGTCATTCACTACCATCGGGCGCTTCTTCACGGCACCAATACTTAAAATCGCAAGTTGCGGCTGGTTAATGATCGGGTTCCCAATAATGTTACCAAAAACACCCGGATTAGTGACGGTAAATGTGCCGCCTTGAGTGTCGTCAGGGTTTAACTTTTTATTTCGTGCCCGCTGGGCTAAGTCATTCAGTGAAGAGGCAATGCCTGTGAGTGATAAAGTCTCTGAGTTCTTAATCACCGGAACAATCAAGCCTGTGTTTCCAAGCGCAACCGCGCAACCCAAATTAACATTTTTCTTTAAAACAATTTCATCGCCTTCGACTGAAGCATTCACATGTGGATAAGCAATCAGAGCTTTAATTGCGGCTTCCAAAAACGGCGGAGTCATTGTTAATTTAAAGCCCTCGCGAGCTTGAAATTGTGACTGCACGCGTTCACGCCATTTCACAATGTTTGTAACATCGACTTCAGCAGTGGAATAAACGTGCGCACTCGTGGCCTTGGAGCGGACCATATGCTCGGCAATGCGTTTACGCATATTGTCCATTTTCTCACGGCGGGTTCCGTCAGGACCATATTCGAGTTGTGGAGCCGCAGGTAGATCGAGGCTTTTCTTTGACGGCGCACCACCTTTCATGTCCCGGAATTGGGCATAAGTCATCACGTCAGTTTTTGTAACGCGACCTTGCACTCCAGATCCTGGAATCGATGCTAATTCTGTTGGCGTCATGCCATAAGCTGCACCGACATTGCGTGCAACCGGAGATAGGAATTTATTGCCGTAGTCACGAGGAATTTCATGCGCAGTTACTGCGACTTGTGGCGCTGGGTTAGCAGTCGGGCTTGGTTGTGTGACCACAGGCGCAGGGGCCAGCTTTGTAGCTTCTTTCTTGGCTTCGGCTTTAGTTTCAACTGGAGCTGACTTAGCTGCGCCGTTTGTTGTAGCTTTAACCGCAGCACCACCTTCAGAATCAATCACTGCGATTACAGATTTAACAGCAACTGTTTGGCCTTCTATCGCCTTAAGCTCGACTAAAACTCCACTGGCGGGAGCAGGAATTTCTGAATCAACTTTGTCAGTTGAAATCTCTAAGATCGTCTCATCTTTTTTGACATTATCGCCGATTTTTTTGTGCCACTTTAAAATTGTAGCTTCGGCGATTGATTCGCCCATCTGGGGCATTACCATTTCTGTCTTCATATTATCTCCTATACGGCGAGCACTTTTGGCCAAATACTTGGTCACGGGATATTAGCTAAAATCCTCGTTTATTTCAAATAAAGTCCGGTTTTGGCAAATTACCGGTAATCATCTTTGCCTCAAAATTTTTCGCCTTGATTTTCAAGCCCAAAGCAGCTGCAAAGCCCTTGTGCTTTATATCTTCAGCAAACGGATACTTAGTGTAACAGCTCCGAAGAGTTTATTTTAATCCAAACTACTCAAGTTATTAAGCGTAGTGTTAATAAGCAAGTAGTTGCCTTAACCCTTCGGTGATCCACTCAGTTTGTGGCAAAATCTGCGCCTCTAGAACTGGTGAATGTGGAATGGGCGATGCTTTGCCGCCAATTCGTTTAACCGGAGCGTCAAGATACTCAAAAGCATGCTCTGCTACAAATGCCGCAATTTCTGCGCCAAAACCCATAAAAAGCACATCTTCATGAGCAACGAGTAAGCGACTAGTTTTCTTCACGCTTTCTAAAATAGTTTGCGTATCAAGCGGAACAATTGTTCGTAGGTCGATTACTTCAACCTCGGCGCCTGCTTTAGCAAGTTCTTCTGCAGCAAGGAGACTTTTTTGCACTAAGGCGCCCCAGGTCACAATTGTTGCATGCTTACCAGGTCGTACTACCTTAGCGCGCCCGAGCGGAATTAAGTCATCAGCTCCGCCTTCTTTGCCCTTGGCATAAACTTGGCGATATAGACCTTTGTGCTCCAAGAATAACACTGGGTCCTTGCCGCGAATTGCCGATTTTAAAAGCCCCTTGGCGTCTGTCGCATTTGAGGGCAGCACTACATAGAGCCCGGGAAAGTGTGCAAAAGTCGCTTCGATATTTTGCGAGTGATAGACCGCACCATGAATGTATCCGCCAATTGGAACACGTAGCACTGCTGGACAAGTCCATGTGCCGTTAGATCTGTAGTTCATGATTGCAAGCTCGTTACGAATTTGCATCATTGCAGTCCAGATATAATCTCCAAATTGAATTTCTGCGACAGGCCGCATGCCCACAGCAGCCATGCCCACAGCAGCTCCAGCAATTGAAGCTTCAGCAAGAGGCGCGTTAAACACGCGCTTAATGCCGTATTTAGCAGTCAGTCCAGCTGTTACCGTGAACACTCCACCTTTGCCATGCGCGACATCTTGCCCGAAGATCACCATCTCAGGATTCCGTGCGAGCTCTTCGTCAAGTGCATGGTTAATTGCGTCAACGATAAATGTTTCTTCGCCAGTTGCTGGTTTTTCAACAATGCCCGCACCGGGATCGAGATCTACATAGACATGATCTAGTGCAGTATGCGGAGCTGGCTCTGGCTGCGCTTCAGCCCAGTTTGCACCAGCGTCGACTTCTTGAATGACTTCTTCGCGAATTTTCTTTAGTTCTGTCGTGCTAAAACCTGCCGTAGCAGTAAGATAGGATTCCATGCGTAGTAGCGGGTCACGCTTTTGATCTCCGAGGATGTCCTTTTCGTCGCGGTATTTAGCCTGGTTATCAGAGATCGAATGGCTTTGTAGGCGCACAACTTTGGCGACTACAACTGTTGGGCCGCCTCCTGAGCGTGCGCGTTCAACTGCTGTGGCAAAGACTTGATGCGAAGCTTCAAAATCTAAGCCATCAACTTCTACGACCTCCAATCCGTCGTAGCCCGAGGAAATCCCGGCAACACTTTTGCCGGCAGTTTGCTCAGAGATATGGACTGAAATCGCGTATTCGTTATCTTCGACAAGGAACACGACGGGAAGTTTTTCGCGTGCGGCCCAGTTTAAAGCCTCGTGATAATCGCCTTGGGAAGTTGTGCCTTCGCCAGTAGAGACATAAACGACTTGGTCGGTGCCACGGTATTTCGCCGCCATGGCAGTTCCGACGGCTTGAAGGAACTGTGTTCCAGTAGGTGAGCTTTGATTGATGATGTTGAGTTGATTGTGTCCATAGTGCATCGGCATTTGACGACCGCCAGAATTTGGATCGTCTGCGCGATTCATGGCGTTAAGCATTAATTCCTTTGTGGTCATGCCTACGCCAACGCAAAAAGCCATGTTGCGGTAGTACGGATAAAAATAATCGTAGCTAGGCTTAAAATTGTATGCAGCTGCGATTTGGACAATTTCATGTCCAGCGCAGCCAATTTGGAAGTGGCACTTATTTTGCTTGTATAAGACAATCGTCTTTTCATCGGCTAACCTCGCGCGGAGCGCGTCGCGATAGGCGCGAGCGAGCAGCTCTTTAGTTAGCGTTGAGCTAGTCTTAGGTTTTTTGCTGGAGGCGACAAGAACGCTGGAGCTGGTCTTTCCGCTGCTGCTTTTTTTGTTCTTAGATGTGGATTGCTCTTCCAAGCGCATCTGCCATTGCCTCCATCATTGCTTCGGATAGTGTTGGGTGAGCGTGGATAGTATTAGCTACGCTCGTTGCTGTGCCTTCTAATGAGCGAATCACTGAAGCTTCAGCAATTAATTCTGTAGCCTCAGGATGTAAAATGTGGACTCCTAGTACTTCATCAATGTCGGCATCGACAACGACTTTCACGAATCCATCTGTTTCATTAGAAGCTACTGCTTTGCCGCTGGCGCTAAAGGGGAAGCGCCCGATGCGGACATTTTTCCCTGCGTCGCGTGCGGCTTTTTCGGTCATGCCAATTGAGGCGACTTGTGGTTTGCAATAGGTGCAACCCGGGATACTCGTATAGTCGAGTGGATGAGTGTGGTGGTTGGCGATGACTTCTGCGGCGATAATGCCTTCATGACTTGCGACGTGGGCAAGTAGTGGTGGGCCAATCACGTCTCCAATCGCGTATACGCCGGGCACGCCAGTACGATAATATTGGTCAACTTTAATAAAAGATTTTTCAGGTCGAATGCCGATTTTTTCAAGGCCAAGATCTTCTACATTGCCTTGAACGCCGACAGCCACGAGGCAATAGTCGCCCGACCATTGTTCGACTTTATCGCCGCTTTTAAGAAGTGCGTTAACGCTATTACCTTTGCGCGTTAGGCTTTCGACGACAGTTTTAGTTTTAATTTCGATTTTCTGATTTTTAAAGATTTTTTCTAAGCCTTTTGCGCAGTCTTGGTCCTCGATCGGTAGGATTTGATCTTGAAATTCAACGACTGTTACTTCTGCGCCGAAGGTGCTGTAGAAGTAGGCAAATTCGATGCCGATTGCACCGGCACCAACGACAAGTAATTTCTTTGGACATTCGTTGAGGGCCAAGGCGTGGCGATAAGTAATCACGCGTTCGCCGTCGACGGGAAGGCTGGGCAGTGTTTTTGCGCGGGCTCCTGTAGCGATAATTACATTCTTGTAACTATAGGATGTTGCTTTGCCGGCTGAGTCTTTAACGACAACAAAGTTGCCAGCTTCAAGGGATGCGGTTCCGGGGATGAGATCGACTTTGTTTTTTTTGAGCAGGAATTTTACTCCGCCAGTCATTTTATCGACAACGTTACGAGAGCGTTTGATGATTGCCGGGAAGTCAGCTGTAATGCCGGAGGCGTTTAGTCCGTAGCTGCTAGCGTGTTGCATGGTTTGAAATACTTCTGCGCTTTTGAGCAGCGCCTTTGTAGGAATACAACCCCAGTTTAGGCAGATGCCGCCGGGGGATTCTTTTTCGATGCAGGCTGTTTTTAGGCCAAGTTGTGCGGCGCGGATTGCGGCGACGTAGCCGCCTGGGCCTGATCCGATGACGATGCAATCATATGAATTTGTTGCTGACATACTTTTGTCCGTTGATATAGTTTCTTTGTTTATCTAAGTTAAAGAATTTAAAGCAGAGAAACTAGGATATTCTTCGCGAGATAACAAGGGGTGCAAAATAAGCACTTAACATCGGGTATCTTGTTGAAAACTTTACTCATTCGGCAATCCGTTTTAGATTGCTGAGAAGTGGCAAATGTGCGCCCTTAGCTCAGCTGGATAGAGCAACTGGCTTCGAACCAGTAGGTCGGGAGTTCGAATCTCTCAGGGCGCGATGGCTAGAGAAGTGCAGAGGATTTGCAACTAGAGGATTCGAACCGGGCGGCCGTTAGGCTGCCGAATCAGTAGGGTGAATCTCTCAGGGCGCGATGGCTAGAGAAGTGCAGAGGATTTGCAACTAGAGGATTCGAACCGGGCAGCCGTTAGGCTGCCGAATCAGTAGGGTGAATCTCTCAGGGTGCGGTGGCTAGAGAAGTGCAGAGGATTTGCAACTAGAGGATTCGAACCGGGCGGCCGTTAGGCTGCCGAATCAGTAGGGTGAATCTCTCAGGGCGCGCTTAAAATCGCTTACTGTTGTCATCTTGAGCGGAGCGAGTTTCGCTTTGCGAAGCTCGCGGAGTCGAAAGATCTCCAAATTAGTTTTGCCAGATACGTAGGAATGCATATGAAAATCATAGTTGCCCAGACCCTTGCTAACCGTGTGAAGTCTGGTGAGTTAATTGGCCTTGGTTCGGGGACGACTGTTGAGCTTGCGATTGAGTGCATTGGTAAGCGGATTGCAGAAGAGGGTCTTAAAGTTACCGGAGTGCCTACGTCAATTCGAGTTGCCCAGCAGGCGGCTAAATCTGGTTTTACGTTGCTACCTTTACAAGCGCAGGCCGACATTAACTGGTCTTTTGATGGGGCTGATGAGGTTGATCCACATTTGAATTTAATCAAGGGTCGTGGCGGGGCGATGACTTGTGAAAAGATTTTAGCTCGAGTTAGTCGTCGTCTAGTGATTATTGTGAGTGAGGATAAAATCGTTTCGCATTTAGGTGAAAAGCATCCTGTGCCGATTGAGGTGATTACAGAATCGGAGGAATATGTGCGAAACGAGCTTTTTAAGCTGAATGCCACGGAAGTGAAGTTACGTGAGTCGATTACTAAGTATGGACCGACCATTACTGAGCACGGCAATTTAATTCTCGATGCTAAATTTGCAACAATTACTCCAGACTTAGAAATGCGCATCAAAGGTATTTCGGGTGTGATCGAGAGTGGGTTATTTTATGGCTGTACTGACGAAGTGATTGTCGCTAGAAAAACCGGCGTCTATTCGCTACGGATGAACAATGGAAAAGTTTCGGAAGAAAAAATCTAGGCATTTGAACTATGGAATCTGCAATTTCACCTAAGCGTCACGAAGATTACCCGGAGTGGTATCAGCAAGTCATTCGTGCTGCCGATTTGGCCGAAGTTTCACCGGTGCGCGGCTGTATGGTGATTAAACCCTGGGGCTATGGCATTTGGGAAAACATGCAGCGCATTTTGGATCGCCGTTTTAAGGAAACGGGGCACGAGAATGCGTATTTCCCTATTTTCATTCCACTGAGTTTTTTGGAAAAAGAAGCAGCGCATGTTGAGGGCTTTGCTAAGGAGTGTGCTGTAGTTACGCATCATCGTCTGGAGATGAAAGACGGTAAGTTAATTCCAACGAGCGAGCTTGAAGAGCCACTAATTGTTCGTCCAACTTCAGAAACCATTATTGGGGATTCTTTTGCCAAGTGGATTCGCTCTTATCGTGACTTGCCGTTATTAATTAATCAATGGGCCAATGTGGTGCGTTGGGAAATGCGCACGCGGTTGTTTTTGCGCACGGCGGAATTTCTTTGGCAGGAAGGGCATACTGCGCATGCGACTGAAGAAGATGCACGCGAGGAGACGCTAAAAATCTTAAATATCTACCAATCCTTTATGCAGGATGTTTTGGCCTTGCCGGTGATTACGGGGAAAAAGCCCGATCACGAGAGATTCCCTGGTGCAGTTGATAGTTATACTTGTGAAGCGATGATGCAGGATCGTAAGGCGTTACAGGCCGGCACCTCGCATTACCTGGGACAGAATTTTGCAAAAGCCAGTGGCATTCAGTTTGCCAGCGAAGCGGGGACTCAGGAATACGTACACACAACTTCTTGGGGTGTTTCCACGCGCATGATTGGTGGCGTGATTATGCAGCATGGAGATGATGACGGCTTACGCTTACCGCCGCGAGTTGCGCCAAAGCACGTTGTGATTCTACCGGTGATTCCTAAGGCTGAGAGTGAAGCCAAGGTGCTTGAGTATGCAGCAAAAGTTGAAGCGGCTTTGCATGGGGTGAGTTATGCGGGAGATCCGCTGGTGAGTTTTGTTGACCGTCGCGATATTCGTGGTGGTGAAAAGAATTGGCAATGGATCAAAAAGGGGATTCCACTGCGGGTTGAAGTTGGTCCACGTGATGCTGACAAAAATGCGGCTGTGATTTATCGGCGCGACAAGGGCATTAAGGAAAAGATTGAAGTTTCACTTGAGGCCATGCCAGAACTTTTACCGAAATTACTTACAGAAATTCAAGCTACGCTCTATGAGCAAGCGCAAAATCATTTAGCGACCAATCTGCGCACTGATATTAATAACTTTGCTGATTTTAAAGCCTACTTCACAGCTAAACAGGCTGCTAAGCCTGAAATTCACGGTGGCTTTGTGCGGGCTAAATGGTCAGAGGATCCTGCTTCGACGGCGTTACTGGATGATTTGAAGGTTACGGTGCGTTGCTTGCCGCTTGATCAAACTGGTAGCGAAGGCAAGTGTGTTTTAACCGGCAAGCCAGCAACAACCGAAGCGATTTTTGCTAAGGCGTATTAAGGTCTCTCGACTGTTCTATCAAGGATACGTTTATTCTAGAGTTTTCCAGCTCTACGGTTAAGGAGTTAAAGGAAGTCTATCCTTACTCATTCTCGGAACTCCTAGTCGGAGTTCCTGCTAGGTTCGCTCAATTTTTGTAATAATATTTTAATCGGGAGAAAAAATCGGGCTCGAACCCGTGCGGACAGACTTCCTATAACTCCTTAACTACCAATGGTATTAATTCCAACAAGTTGTTTTCCTATGATTATTTGGGTTCGAAGTATGTGCAATAGAGCACGTGGAGCGTAAAAGTATGGATCATTAAAAGGCCAGTTAGATTAATAATTTGACTAGTCTGACTAGATTATGCTAGACTACGATTAATTATGGCCAAGCAATTTTCAATTTATGAAGCAAAAGCAAAACTTAGCGAGCTCCTCAGGCATGTTAAGGC
This sequence comes from bacterium, assembly GCA_016786595.1. Classification (NCBI taxonomy): domain Bacteria; species bacterium. The sequence goes on from JAEUWB010000035.1 coordinate 69,480, forward strand.
AAATGGGACTGCGATCATTACGGAGCGTGGTTTGCCAATCGCTGAAATCGTTCCTTACAAAGCTGTTCAGACATTAAGCGGACGCTATCAGCAACTCACGGCTCAGGGCTACATTGTAGCTGCTCGTAAGGGCAAATTCAGTTCTGTGGTAAAAAAGACTGGTGCACTCGATCGTTTCCTCAAGGAACGAGAATAATGTCGGTTTGTTATCTAGATACGAGCGTTTTAGTCGCAGTTTCCATGCAGGAAACTGGCTATGCTACGTTGATCAAGCGCTTGCTAAGATACAAGCACATAGTTTCACATCATTTGATTGAATCTGAATTGATTGCAACGTTTTCTCGTGAAAGCATTGATCCCGTTTTGGCTCGCAAGAACTTGGAACTGATCAATTTGGTTTTCCCTGCACATTCATTATTAAACGAAATCATAGAAGTGCAGTCTCATGGTTATATACGTGGGGCTGATGCACTACATCTTGCAACTGCGGTATGGATCGCAGGTGAAGACCGGAAAGATTTAACATTTTTAACACTGGATAAACTTCAAGCTTCATCTGCAAAAGCGTTGGGATTTAAATAAGTTGTAAGTTGTATTTTGAAATGAAAAAATACTGCAGAGGCGAAAGGGTTGCATTTACCTGTCTTGTAAAACCGTTTTACCTCTACCGCGCTTGAGGGGTCTGTCGCAAAACTAAATTTCGCGTCAGACCCTTAAGTCACTGAGTTTGCGTTGTTGTCATTTTTAACTAAGTGAACTGCTCTAAAAGCGGTAAAACTGCTTACGAATTAAGATTGTTTCGATTTCTCGAATCTCATCGGCAAACTTTGCTCTTAAATCAGCGATCAGTGCATTGTAATGCGGGTAGTCGTCAACTTCTAACTCTAGCTCTAAGACGCAGTCGCCAAGTTGTTGGACGACATATGTAATATTGGGAACCCCTCGACAGTAGTCAAAAATTCTTGCTTCCAGGCTGGGGTCGGTGCTGGTCAATTGGAGTTGAGCCTTAAAGTGTGAAATTCCGAGTCGATCGAAATCGAGAATTACTCGGTATCCAAGAATCACTCCAAGCTTTTCCAGACGACTGAGATGCGATTGAACAATTCGCGGCGTAGTTCTTAAATTTTGCGCAAGTTCAGTAATCGTTAAGCGCGAATTCAAAGCTAAAAGCTTAAGCATTTTAAAGTCGATTTCTTCGAGTTCAACTGAGCCTGGGTGGCCGCCAAGGCGCATAAATGTCGAGCTTTTCTTCCCCAGATAGCGCTTACGGAATAAAAACGAATCAGTCAGCGTGTAAACTGCGAAGCTGATTACTAAATCTGTCGCGTCGGTAAGAATCTCTTGTTGAAAAGATCTAAATTCTGCGGGATGGCGAGCAAAAATCGCTAACATCAGATCCCACTTGCCGTCACTTTCTCCTACCCAGTAGGTGTTGGGATGGTTCTTAATTTTGGCAACGAGTTTTTTGATACGGGCTTGATCGTTTTGCAAGCGTAAATACATTTTATAGACAACAAGGTTATACTTGTAGGGATTTACAGTTGTTGTTGTCGCAACTAGGACGCCTTGTTCAGTTAACTTTTTAATCCGGTAGGTGATGCGATCGCGTTGTAAGTTAAGTTTTGCTGCTAGCTCTGCGATTGATTGGCGAGAATTATGATCGAGCTCAGATAAAATCTCGCGGTCGATTTCATCAATTTTAGTGAGAGTCGGCTCAGTCATAGTGAATCACTGCTACGTATATTTCCCAAGAATATATCAGGTTTTGTCAATAATACGCAAATTGAAAATCATAAATCCGGATTATCGACAATATTATAAGCAATAATGAGGTAAATACAAAAAAAGCAAATGGCTATTTCTTATTTCGCTAAATCTGATATTTTTACCTCGATCCAAGCTCTACTAGATTGAGGGTACTGTAATGCCAGACTTTAATGCTAATGCTGTAAAAATAATCGACACGAAGAGCCACGAAAAAGTTTTTTGCTACGAAGATCCAGACCTTAAGTATCAAGCGATCATTGCCCTGCACAGTACTAAACTCGGCCCGGCAGCAGGCGGCTGTAGATTGCGCCATTATGACTCCTTTGCTGATGCTCTTTACGATGCACTACGCTTAGCGGAAGGCATGTCCTACAAAAATTCCTTAGCAGGTATTCCCTACGGTGGCGGTAAAGCAGTGATTATTCCCCCAGTGGATCCTAATTTTGACCGTAAAAAATTGTTTCAAAGCTTTGGTAAATTTGTCGCAAGCCTTGCTGGTAAATATTACACTGCCGAAGATATGGGAACGTCAGTTCCTGATATTGTTACTGTTTCTGAAACTTGCCAGTATGTAATTGGAATGCCCAAAGAGCAGGGCGGCTGTGGAGATCCTTCACCATACACGGCCTTAGGAGTTTATCATGGCATGCGCGCTGCGGTTGAAAACGTTTACGGTGTGGCCGACCTAAAAAACCGCACAGTCATGATTCAAGGTGCAGGACACGTGGGCTATTACCTTGCGCAAATATTAGCTGCTGCAGATGCAAAAATCTTAATTGCCGATACGCATCCTGAGCGCGCCGAGGTAATCGTCAAGGAGTTTAAGGCAACTGCAGTTTCATCCGATGATGTTTTTAATCAGCGTTTTGATATTTTTGCTCCTTGCGCTGTTGGAGGCATTCTCAATGACCGCACGGCAACACTTTTAAACTGTTCAATTATTGCGGGTGGGGCAAACAATCAGCTCAGCGAACCAGGGGTTGAACAAATTCTTAATAAAAGAAACATTCTCTATACTCCAGATTTTGCAGTTAACGCTGGTGGAATCATTGCTTGCGTTGATCAGCACGCAGCTGGTGGATTTAACGACGAGCGTGTTAAGGATCGAGTCAAAAAAATCTACGACACAATCAAAATGATCTACAAAGAGGCTTCATTGCGACATCTGACTCCTGGGCAAGTTGCCAATAAATTGGCCGAAGAGCGCATTCACTTGTCACAAAAGCCATTGCCAACTGGAGTGACCTCGGATCAGGTCAAGAGTCCAATGGCAATGCTTTATGATTTACCGATGTAATTTGTCGCTACACCGAAAAGTGAAACGTCTAGCCTGAGTGCCCGTACTAGAGCTTAAACAACAGAAATTTTCGCGCTCAAACTAAGCTCTGATTTTTAACGGTGTAATATGGCAAAAGTCATTTTCATCAAATTCTTTCAATTCCCATTCGCGTTGCAAATTTAGCCAAAATTCAGGGCTGGAATTAAACACACGTGCAAGTTTATATGCCATTTCAGCTGAAACACCGCGTTTACCTCTGCAGATTTCATTGATCTTGGATTGAGGCATTTTTAGATGACGCGAGAGTTCGGATTGCGAAATTTCATTATCGTCCAGGATGCTTTGCAATACTTTTCCTGGGTGTACAGCAATTGGTCGATTTGGTTTAATTTTTGTTTTTCTTTTCATAATCCCTTACCGATGATAGTCAATAATTTCTACATTTTCTGCGTCAGACCCTGTCCAAGTAAAACAAACACGATACTGCTTGTTGATTCTTAAGCTATAGCGCCCGCGACGGTCTCCAAGTAACTTTTCAAGATGCCACCCGGGTGAGATCATCAAATCCTCAAGCCTTCTTGCCGCATGAAGCACAGATAAAAGTAATAAAGCTTTAGGGTGTAAATGTACCGGCAAAATCTGACGTGCGCGCTTTGAATTTAAGGCTGTAGCAACGTCCCTGCTGGCTTCATTCCTAAAAGTTTTAATAGTCATAATAATATACCGTAATACCGTATAGTGTCAAATAAATCTTAAGTGTAGCAAAAAAGCGAGCCGAGCCTGGGTGTGATGCCTAGGCCCGGCTCGAATTTGTTGCCCTTAATTATATATTCGTCCGGAATTGAAGATTTGTTGCGTTGAAGTAAAGAAAATATTTCTTAAAAGAATTTATTTAAGCGCAGCTGCGATTTCGGAATTTTCGTAAAAGTTCAGTAAAGATTCAAGCAGGACCCGGTCACTTGGGCTTGCATTTTTTAAGCCTGAGTTGATTTCTTCAACCAACGCTTGGTAAGTGGGGTGAAAATCTTTTTCGGCAAGTTCAGCTTTAGGACTCTTTGAAATTTTCATTTTTCCTCCATAGCGATAAAGTGCATAACTCTTCAGTGCCTCACGCATTTGTTCGTCAGCACTTGATCCAAGCGTGTAATAGGTCAAACGATAACGCTGATGCAGTGTGCGGATGTCATTAGAAATTTGCGAGGATTGCTTTGTGCCATTAAATAATGCCTCAAGTGGTGCGATTTCGTTTGGCGCGACACGATAAATAAATTGTTCAATGTCACAATCGGTTTCCTCAAAGTAATTATCGAGAGAAATGCCAGCGCAGCGTAGTTGTGCAAGCTTAGCAGACTCACGATCTTCAAGAGTTGGTATGAACTCTCGGTCAATCACAACCGATGACTTATCGGCTTTCAGCCAGGAAAGCATAGACTTTGCTGAATTTTCAGCTTTAAGTTTTGCAAACGTATCTAAATTAATCCACAAGCCTTGCTTAAATTTAGCTGACTGTAGGCAGTATTTAACTTTTGTAATTTCTGTGGGCTTGGCTTTGCTGCGCAGTAGTCGTTGGATGATTGTTCCAGGCTGAGCATGCTGTAGTGCAAAGGGGTCATAAGTTTCATGCGTGCGAACGTCGAAATCAAACCCTGCATCAAGGGTTTGAGCCAGTTTAACTGTTAGTTCTGTATCAGCGAGGCTTTCATGTGATTGTTCGCCTTCTAGTAATTTAAAGACGCGAGCAATTGTTGCTAACTTAAAACTGATTTCCTGCTCATTGCGCGTTGCGTCAGCGCTAAGTTTCTCATAAAAATCTTGGTTTGAAGTATAAAGATACTGCACAGCAAGATAAACATCTCGATTAGTTACTTTAAAGTAGGGGTTAATGCCATTACGGATCATGCTTGTCCGTAAATAATCCAAATCAAATCCCGAAGAGTTATAGCCGATTAAGGTAACTTTATAGTCACCTGCTTTTTTAGCGTAGTTATTAATAAATTCAGCGATGCTTTGCAGATGCGGCTTTTCTAGCTCGTCGTATTTTTCTTGATGTTCAAGCACATCGATACGGTTACTGAGAATTGCCCCAGCTCGAGGGAGTTGCAAGCGTGAAAGTCGAATCGACCCCGTCAGCTGACTCAGTGTCTGATAGTGATCATCGACGGCAACGAAGGCGTAATTTAAAATTTGACCGACAGGTAAGCGGTCGGATGTTTCAAGGTCGTAGAAAATCGCAGGAGGCATTGATCTTTACTAAATTATTCACTGAAAAACTGCAATTTCTCTATTTCGGGCTAGGATGTTAAAAGATTTCGATTACAATTTCGCATAGGAGCAATATTTATGGCGCAATCAACACCAACCTTTCAAGATGCAGAATTAACCCTGCGTCTCTATGATTTACGACGTGAAACCGTGATGCGTGAATCACGGAATCTATTAAATGGAAAATTCTGGCCCAAGTCATATGAAGATTTTGCAGCGATTACAAAGCCTGACCATCAGCTGAATGCTGCTTTCCGGCAAGTTTCTGGTTATTGGGAAATGGCCTATAGCATGGCGCGCCACGGCATTGCGCATGCGGACTTCTTAGCTGAGAACAATGCTGAGGGCTTATTTTTCTACGCTAAGATTTATCCTTACATTGAGCAATTCCGTAAGGACGTTTCACCAACTGCCTTTACAAATACGGAATGGATTACAAAAAATTCTAATGTCGCACGCCAGCGTTTGGAGACAATTCAAAAACGACTAAGCGCGATGATGGAAATGATGCAAAGCATGAAGTAAGGCCCAAGCGCGGGGCACTTACCAGGTGCCCCGCCTGTCACTCTATTCAGTATACTGAATCAGAATTCTATAGTCGTTGTAGTGACCCGTTGCGATAGAGGTAAGGTTTTAGTCCTGGAAAATCCTGAACGAGGAGCTTGTTTTTTGCCCTTAAGTCGATAGCCACAATAAAGGGTCGATCTAGCGGGAAGCGATTCTCCAGAAAATGCGGAAGGTAGCTCGTATAGCCTAAAGCATCATAACGTAATTCCTCGGCGCAACTCTCGGCGATGTTTTTGGGATCTTTCAGGCGTGCGATAATGTTTCCCGGGTAAAGCTTAGCTTGCACATGATCTCGACTAGCTTGCTCCAGCACTTTTTGCATTTCTTCTCGAGTAATAATTTTTTGTTGAAATTGAGTAAGCATTAAATGCAACTCGCAAATATCTCCCTGCAGATATGCCCGGTCGACTAAAGTCGGCGGAAAATCTGCGGCACGGAGCTGGTTTGTGACACGCTGCGCCCAAGGGACGGCAACGAAAATTAACCCTGATTCAATCCCGGCTCCCTGCGCAGTTTTAATCGCACTTTCACGATAAATGGAATTCTGTGCCTGTAATCCGGGCAGTCGAATCAATAGTGTAATTGAGTTCGAGAATACTATCGCCACGCCGAGTAGGGTGAAGATTACTTGGGCGCTATTACTTAAGGCTTCTTTCAGTAAAATTAAGACTCGCGCAGTGAGTGGGATCACGGACATAATAGCCGCGCAGTAAATATAGCGCGGACCAAAAAGTGAATCACGATGCCAGTAGCATAGATAAGCAAGTAGCGTTAGTGCTAACAATGACAATAAATAGCGATCCCAGCTTTTTAAGGTATACGGGAATTTAAAGAGTAAAATGCCAAGTAACCAAAGTGAGGGGATTGGCCAGGAGAAAAGAGAGTCCTCAAGTAAGTAGAGGTTTAACAATTGTTCTTTGAGGCCACGTAGTGCTGAATGGTCGAATCCCCATGGCGTTTGATGGAACCCAAGCTGGTGGGCGCTACCCCACAGCTTTTCGTAGCCACTTACAAAAAATTCTCCCGTGGTTGCAGCATTGTACGCATAGAGTAGACTTGCTGCGAAAAAAAATCCGACTGTGAAAAGAATTGATGCACTGACTTTCTTTGCGCGCAAAGTGGCGAAAAGAAAGATTGGAAAAGTCGCCAGCGCCGTAAGTGGTCGAACCAGAAACGATGACCCAAGGCATAGTCCGGCAAGTAAGTAGGGGCGCAGGCCGGAAGAACATTCGCCGGTAGATAAGGCCCAAAATGCTGCGCAGATCAAGAACAATGTCGAGATATGATTCATGAAACTAAGGTTGATGATTAAGAAAAATGGACAAGACGTAAGTAGCAGGATTGTGCTTAAGCGTGCAGTTTCTAGTCCATAAATATTTTTCAACGCAAAATAGAAAAATAAAATTGTTCCAGCGCAGAGTATTAAGATCGCTAGTAACTCTGAGCCAAAAAAGAGCCCAATGCTGAGTAAGAGCGCATGTAGCGGTGGAAATTGGCTGTACCAGGTTGTTTGATCGAGAACGACATTCGGGATTAGAAAAAACTCCGGATGCACTGGACGTTCAAGCACGACTCTTCCGCTAGCAAATGTTTGGGCTTGGAAACTTTGCACGAGGGCATCGAGAAAAAAAGGGCTTCCGCTCGAGAGTGCTAGTGTTAGCTTAAATACGATTGCTAGATACAAGCTGATTGCGAGTAACAAAAATCGAGAGTCGGGAAATTTTAAAAAATCTCGCCACTTGGCTTTGCAAAAATTGCCGAAATACTGAGGCACTAGCAGCTGCGCAACGCCTCCCAGTGAAATGACCAAGGCGATGCCTCCAATCCAAGAGGCAGGTGGGCGAAATGAATGCTGATCGGGGAGTGGCCCAAAGATTGAAGCCAATGGTAACAAGGGCAGAACGATCAGCAGCAATCCGAGCGCACGAAGTAGGTTAGTGCTTAAATTTTTCATCGCGACGTTTTTATCGGCTCAAACTGCAGTTGTAACTTCAATCATTAAAACAGCTTGCATTTATTAGAGCATCAAGAGAATTTGCTACACTAAAAAGTGAAGCGACCCTTTAAAATAACGAGTTTAAAAGCTTACCGGCATCTCCAGGAACCGCTCCTTTGATTAGCTGACCTGCTGCTTCTTTTGCTGTATTTTCTAATGCTTGTTTACCAAGTTCGGAAATATCTGGAACGATCATCGTAGAACCTTCACGCTTGGAAATCGTTACAGGAATTACTAAGTTTCCCTTGCGATCAAGCAGCAACTTCAACTTGGGTTGTTTGGTCACAAGCTTGCTAATTAAAACTGGGCTTAAGCGGAATTGCGCTGTGAGCTGCATCGAGCCATCAAATCCAGTAGTGCCTTGGGCGCTAATATTATAGAGCGCATGGCTGAGTGTTAGACTAGAAATATCTAGATGCTCGCGTTGAATTTGCGCATTTAGATTAATCTCATCAAAAGCTGTGCCTGAACCTTGGGCCAGTTGTAGTAACTCCGTAGGTAATCCAATAATTTGTCCAAGCGCAGGCACATCGCCAAGTGACTTCATTACTGAGCCAAAAATATTTAAACCTTTAATCTCGCCTTGTCCGATACTAAGCACTAAAGGTCCGTTTAAACTACCTTTTGGATTATCGAGGTTACCATTTGTTTGCAGTGAGAGGGTTTTGACTGTTCCCGAGAGCACATTGTGGACTGCTGGAAGCGCTTCGTTGATCACCATTCCGCTACCATCAATTTGAAATTTGAAATTTTTTGGTGGAACACGATAAGCATCGCCTTGGATATTAATTTTGCCACTGAAGATTTCAAACGCAGTTGGCTTAAGCGTGATTGTATTGGCGTTTGCTTGAAGATCGAGGGCGAGGTTTGCAATGGAAGCTTGTGGTAATTTGAGCTCAGTAATTTGCATTAAGGCACTACCGACTTGTTCCGGTAGAGAGTAGTTACTTGAAAATTTAAATCCTTGTACTACGCCCGTGAGTGGATTTGCTTGCCCTGGTGTGACTAATGCTGAAGTTAACGGCGCAAGTTCAAAAGCGGGGCTAACAATCCCAAACATCAAGCCATCTCCTTTAAATGACTTTGCTTTCAAGATTGCATCGAAGAGCTGGCCGGCAATTTTAATTTTCATTTTATCACTTTCAAAGCCGCCATCTTTGAAAATCAGTGTTCCAGCAAGCGAATCTAAGCTGATTGTCGGACTTGCTGAACTATCTTCTTCGCCTGCTACTGGTGCTGTTGGTTTCAATGGTAGTAAGCCCTTGATGCCATCGAAGTTGAGATTGCCAGTTAAGTTGGGGAAAGTTTGTGGCTTATGTGTGCCGCTTAAATCAAGATTGAGATTGCCCCCGAGATTAAAATTTTTCGCTTGCGGAAAAATGCTTCCAAGTTCTGCTAAGTTAATTGGTTTTGGTGATTTGATTTTAAAGTCAATTGGGGAATTCGGCGCAAGGAAATCAAAGGGGAGGCTGATTTGATTTGATCCGAAGGTCAAGTCTGCTTGATCTGCATGGAATGCCCCGCTGACAGAAAGTAGTCCGTTAGTATTGATCTTAACCGGGACGCCTTTATTCTTATTTAGTAAGTTTTTGTAGACTACTTGAGCATCGGTCGCATTAAGATCGATCTCAGTTTTAATTCCACCGGGGGCAGTTTTGATTGCCAAGTGTGTAGAAGTAGTCCCGTCCATCACGAGGTCGCCCGAGTCAAAACCATAGTTCTCGAGTAGAGCTGCGATTTTATCGAGTGCAATGTTCAATGTTTCGATTTTAAGGTCAATATTCCCACTGCGTGGGTCGGCGATCTGTCCTGCAATCTTAATATTGTTCTCCTCATCGCCAAACATGCGTAGCGACAGCCCGATCCTTAAAGACTTTTGCTTTAAATCAATACCTTGAATTTCCCCGCGAATATTAGCGATCGAAATCTCTTGAGGTTTTTCTGGTTGCTCGTCGATGAACTTAAAATTGATGTCCTCCAGGAGAATTTCTTTAACAGCTAGATCGATTGGTGTTGCTGCTGGCGGGGGTGTCGCTGTGGCTGGGGCAGGATTAGTTGGTTTAGAACTAAAAGGCCCCATGGTGATAGTGCCGTCTTTTGATCGCTTAGCCGTAGCACTCAAGCCTACGATTTGAATGCTAGAAACATCAAGCTTTTTACTGATCAGTGGCAGTAGTGATGCTTTGAGCTTTAAACTTTTAACATTCAACGCGTCGGTGCCGACTTTTACATCGCCAAGCACGACATGTGCATTTGGAAAAAGATGCGCTTCAATCGTCCCGCAGCTTACGTCTGTTTTTAAATGCCCAGCAAGGAAACTTAGAATCTGTGGTTTGAGTGATTGAACAACTGAGTTTAGGCTTAAGGCCAAAATGCCCAGACCACTAGCAAGTAAGATAATTAATCCAGTTACGATTTTTAATTTTCTACTCATATATATAGTGTGTTCTCGTCGTGCTGAAGAATAATCAATGAATGGGGGAACTTACATTGATTTTTATCTAGACACAATTGACCAATCAGCAGATTTTTTTGGGCAAATGTTTCAAAAGCTCAGTTTTTGCGGTAGTTTCCCGGGACTTCAAGATTTTAGAAAAGAAATTGGAATAAAATGAGACAGTTAAAATCAGCAGTTGTAGGAGTGGGATATCTTGGGCGTTTTCATGCTGAAAAGCATGCAAGCTCGACAAAGTCTAAATTAGTTGCGGTCGTGGATCGAAATCCAGAGCACGCCAGTGCAATGGCCGAGCACTTTCAATGCCAGAGTTTTACCGACTATCAAGCCTTAGTGGGTAAAGGCATTGATTGTGTGAGTGTCGCTGCTTCAACTCCAGCACATTACGAAATTACAAAATACTTACTTGAGAATGGAATTGATGTCCTAGTCGAAAAGCCAATGACGACTTCAGCTCAGGAAGCACTGGAGTTAATCGCCATTGCCAAAAAACATCAACGCATCCTGCAGGTTGGACATCTCGAGCGTTTCAATCCCGCCTACAAAGCCCTTGAAGGTAAATTAACAGCTCCACGCTTCTTTGAAGCAAAGCGCGTCAGTGCATTTTCGGGTCGAAGCTCTGATGTCGATGTTGTTTTTGATTTAATGATTCACGATCTAGATATTATTACACATTTAGCAAATTCCGAAGTTGTACGCATTGATGCAGTCGGAGTTCCAGTCTTGACAGCTTCAATTGATATCGCCAATGTTCGCCTGACTTTTCAAAATGGTGCCGTTGCCAATATCACAGCTAGTCGTGTTGCGAATGCAACTGAACGCTCAATTCGGGTGTTCCAGCCCGAAGTATATTTAGCAGTAGATTTTGGCCGCAAACGCTTACGTTTGACGACAAAGGTTGAAACTCCAGAGGGACCTAAGCTGGGGGTTGAGGAAATATCAATTGGCGAGCGCGATGCTCTCAATGACGAAATTGATTCTTTCTTCAATGCTGTTTTAACTCGCTCTACACCAGAAGTTACCGGTGAGGATGGCTATCGCGCAGTGATGCTTGCCGATCAAATTCGCCAAGCGATCTATGCAAATTATGAACAAGTAGAGCTAGCGAGTCCTACTCAAGCTCATGGAGCAGAAAGTGCAGTCCAAAGCGCATAGCTATAGCTCCAATCTGGTGATGGAATTTAATTTAAATCAAACGCAGAGTAATCTGAATACGCCGCAGCGTATTTTAGTTGTTGCTGGCGAAGCGTCGGGCGATGAGCACGCGGCAGAGTTGATTGCCGAACTTAAAAAACGTCATCCCGAGTTTGAATTCTTTGGCATGGGTGGGTCAAAGCTTAAGGCTGCGGGCCTGGATCAAGTTGTTGACGCAGAAAAGTCCGCTGCAGTGATGGGCATCACAGAGCTGTGGGGCGGACTGACTCAGGTAATTTCAGCGTTTAAGCGTATACAAAGAGCGGTGCGTGAACGTCGCCCAGATTTGGCAATTTTGGTAGATTTCCCAGATTTTAATTTGCGGCTTGCTAAATTTTTGAAGCGTGAAGGTGTTAAAATTTTTTACTACGTTGGCCCTCAAGTTTGGGCCTGGCGCAAGTCACGTGTGAAAACAATTCGTAAGCGTATTGACATGCTGGCCGTAATTTTGCCTTTTGAAGAAGCATTTTTTTCTCAGCATGGAATTCCTACAACTTATGTGGGGCATCCTCTGGTTGATCACCGTGTAAAAATTTCCCGTGACGAATTTATTCGTAACAATCAGTTGCCGCTGGCTGCAAACTACATTGCGCTCTTGCCAGGTAGTCGCAAAAGTGAAGTCAGAAATTTGCTCAAAGTTATGCTCGAAGCTTTCGACAGGCTCTCTACGGCACGTCCCGGACTACAAGCGCTGATTCCTGTTGCTGCTGGACTAGATTATGCAAGCCTGGAAAAGCTCGTCCGCGGACATCCGCATGTTTCACTTGTGCGTGAACAGGCACGTGAGTGTCTGACTTATGCTGAGGCAGCGCTTGTTGCTTCTGGTACTGCGACACTCCAAGCAGCACTGTGTAAGACTCCTTGTGCTGTGATCTACAAGCTTTCGAATTTTAGCTATTTTCTGGCACGATTATTAATCAGAGGCGTGAAGCATTTTTCTTTGGTAAATCTCGTCGCGGGTAGAAAATTAGTAACTGAGCTTTTGCAAGATCAGGTCACGCCAGAGCGTTTGCACCTCGAGTTAGAGTCAATTCTGGGTAATCCTGAGCATGCTGCGAAGATGCGTCAAGGATTAGACCTTGTTTCACAACGTTTACAGGGTAACCCACAGGATGGAGCAAGTACGGCACTGCGTGCTGCACGTTTAGCAGAGCAAGTGCTATTTGCTAAGCCGAGTAGCTAGACGCAGAAATTTGGATTCAGAAATTTGACCAAGGAATTTTAGGACGTTTTGTGATGACAATTTTCTCACCCGAATACCGTAGACTACTTGGTTTTTTAAAACCTTATAAATCTAAATTCTCGATTGCTTTACTGGCGATGGTTGTCTACGGAGCGACAGATGGAATTTTACCAATCTTAATCAAACGCATTTTAGATGATATTTTTGGCGCGAAGAATGAAGCCATGCTTTATGCACTTCCGGTTTATATCCTGATTTTTGCGCTGGTGCGTGGAAGCATGGGGTTTGTACAGCAGTACTTGTCTGGGGTAATTGGGTTTTCGATTATTCGTGATATTCGTAATGCGATCCAATCGCATTTACTCACGCTCTCTCCTGCTTTTTATGCACGTGAACAGTCTGGATCTTTAATCTCGCGCGTGACCAACGACACGCTGCAGGTAAAGACAGCGATTACCGACGCACTTTCCTCGATTTTACGAGACTCGGTTCGTGTGCTTGCGCTTTTAGCTGCTGCAATCTATCTCGACCCAGTTTTGGCGTTGATTGCCTTGATTGGATTTCCACTGGGGTTTTATCCACTGATTCGTTTTGGTAAGCGGATCAGAAAATTAAGTAAGTCGGGTCAAGATCAATTTGGCGGATTAACCTCGCTGTTGCAAGAGACCGTGCTCGGCCATGGAGTTGTTCAAGCCAACAATCAAGAAGCATATGAAGCAAAGCGTTTTGCCGCTGAGAATGCGAACTTAACTAAAACTCTGATTAAGGCCGAAAAGTATGGAGCACTTTCTGCGCCGACTAATGAATTGATTGCCAGCGTTGCGATTGGCTTAGTGCTGCTTTACGGCGGTTATAGCGTATTGCAGGGGGTTCGTACTCAAGGGGATTTTGTTGCCTTTCTTTCTGCCATGTTTATGCTCTATGAGCCCTTTAAGAAGTTAAGTCGCATTAACTATATGTTGCAAACTGGCTCGGCTGCAGCCGAGCGCATCTTCTCAGTGCTTGATACTAAGAGTGAGATTGACGATCGACAAAATGCACAAGCACTTAATTTAAATTCAGACTTTTCGATCAAATTCAATCAAGTGTGCTTTAAATATCAGTCGAAGGATGAGTATGCGCTGGATCACTTAAACTTTACACTGCAGCGCGGGCAAACACTTGCTCTGGTTGGGCCTTCAGGTGGTGGAAAAAGTACAATTGGTAATTTATTGCTGCGCTTTTATGATCCCCTCAAGGGCAGTATTGAAATCGCCGGAAAAGATTTGCGTGATTTGAAGCTTGCAAGCTTAAGGGCGCAAATCGGTTTTGTCGGACAACATACTTTTTTATTTAACGACACGGTTTTTAATAATATTTCCTACGGAAATTTGCAGGCATCTGTTGCTGAAGTTGAAGCAGCAGCTCGGGCGGCGCACGCAGAGGAGTTTATCCTAAATTTGCCACAACAATACCAAACTGTAATCGGCGAATTTGGCATGAGCCTTTCCGGTGGGCAGCGCCAGCGCTTAGCAATTGCTCGAGCGCTGTTAAAGAATTCTCCAATCTTATTACTTGATGAAGCAACAGCTGCGCTTGATAGCGAATCTGAACGTTTAGTGCAGGAGGCCTTAGATCAGCTAGTTGTCGGTCGCACTGTAATTGTGATTGCGCATCGCCTTTCAACGATCCGCCGTGCCGATCAAATTTTAGTGATTCAACAGGGGAAGGTTGTCGAGAGTGGCACACATCAAGATTTGCTTAAGCAATCAGGTGTGTATCAATATTTATATAATTTACAGTTTGCTGAAGGCAGCGCAGAGCATCAGCAGGGTGAACCGCGCTCACGCTTTACGCAATAGTAGGCAAGCATGCTCCTATTTTGGCTTCAATTCGTTATTTATCAACTCCTGCTGCTCATCATTCTGCCGGGGTTTATTTTCTTTTCCTTGCTGAATGCGCGTCTAAGATCCACTTTGACTCGGCGTTTGCTCTTGGCAAGCCCGCTCAAACTTACACGCCCACGCGTAGTCTTGATGCATGCAGCTTCTTATGGCGAGTTAGAAGGTGTGCGGCCGGTATTGCAAAAGCTTGAAATTAAGCTCAAGGATTGTGACTTTGTAATTTCTACTACTTCCGACACGGGCTTGACCAAGGCCCAGGCGTTAACGCCGCATGCTTTAATTTTGCCTTATGATTTCCTGCTTTTTCAGTGGATTTTCCTGAAATATATTCAGCCGCAGTTAATCCTGATTTTTGAAACAGAACTTTGGCCAGGCTTGCTTGTGACTGCAAGAATTTTAAAGATTCCTGTAGTTTTTGTGAATGCTAGAATTTCCGATCGCAAGTTTGAGAGCTATCGCAGATTTAAATTTTTCTTTGAACCGCTCTTGAAAAGCATCGGCGCAATCTTCGTGCAATCCAAGGATGACTTCAGAAAATTTGTAGAAATCGGGGCAGAGCAGAATAAGATTCAAGCCCTGGGCTTGACGAAACTAGATAGTTTGCAAGGGGCTGTGGATCAGAGCCGCCTAGAACTACGTAAGCGCTATGCGCTAAGCGAAAGGGATTTTTTATTTGTAGCCGGAAGTATTCGCCCCGGAGAATATGAATCAATTATTGCTGCAATTAAAACCATATTGCAGTTAAATCAAAATTTTTATGCAATCCTTGCGCCGCGGCATTTGGATCAAGTTACTACAATTCAGGCTGAATTGAGCCGTGCAGAGATTAATTATTTACGACGCAGCCTGGGGCAGGTTTTTTCTGCGCAGGCGCGGGTGATGCTCTTAGATTCAATGGGAGAATTAACTCAGGCTTATCAGGCTTCAGAAGTGAGCTTTATCGGCGGCACATTAGTTCCGATTGGGGGCCATAATCCGTTTGAAGCAGCACAGTTTGCTGTGCCGATTATCTTAGGGCGCAATACTGCGAATATTCGCTGGGGCGTAGAATTATTAAAGCAGACCAATGGTGTATTTGAAATTAATTCAAGCACGGAGCTTGTGAGCGTGCTAACGGATTTACTGCTGCAGCCTGAAAGGCGCCTGCAAATCGGCAACAATGCACAAGCGGCTTTTTTAGCGGCGCAAGGTGCAACTGATCGGGTGCTTGAAAGACTTGGCAAATATATAAGTTAAAACCTGAGTTCGGGATAAGATTTCGTTACGAGAGGGCTAAGATGCTGATAGATTTGATAAAAGATTTCTGCACGAAGCGTAGACGTGTAAGCTTGCGACAGATCGAGCATCGCACGGAAATATTTTTTCCAAAGATAGCGGTATATTAGCTCTCGTAGTAGATAGCTTATCCCGAACTCAGGTTCCAAGTATGATTTTAAAATTTTTTGCACTGCTTTATCGTTTTGGTACTGGTTTAAGGAATCGTCTCTACGATCGCGGCACGCTTTCTCAATATCGCTCGAAGTTAACAGTAATTTCTGTTGGAAATATTTCCGTTGGTGGAAACGGAAAAACTCCCTACGTGCAGCATTTAGCGCAGCGTTATTTGCGGGAGGGGCGACGCGTTGCAATTTTATTGCGTGGTTATGGGGGGTCAGAAATTGGCCCGTACCAAGTTTTAGGTTCGGAAGAGGCAAGTCGAGTCGGTGATGAAGCTTTATTACATAAGGCAGAGTTGGGTGGGAAATGTCCGGTGATTGTTGCTCGTTCGCGTGTTGCTGGAGCTAAGTATATTGAAGATGCTGACCTGGGGGATTTAATTATTTTGGATGACGGCTTGCAGCACCGCTCTTTAGCGCGGGACGAAAATCTAGTTTTGCTTGATATCAGCGCGTCTGATCGAGGTGAGTCAATTTTGTCGGAAAAAATTTTGCCTGCTGGTAAATTGCGGGAAGATTTTGATCTGGCGCTAACGCGGGCAACAAAGCTAGTTTTCGTGAGACGCGTCTTAAGTCATCAGGCTGAGCCTTTACCGGAGTGGATTGGCCGCCATGAGATACTTGCAGCGAAGCCATGTTCGCAATTTTTGCTTTATCCTGATGTTTTTGTCGATTTAGTTTCGCGGGAAAGGTTTGCGCTGGATTACTTTGTTGACAAGGAGGTTGTGGCTTTGACAGCGATTGCTAAACCTGAATTTTTCTTTGGGATGTTGCAAGGTTTGGGATTGTCGACTAAACGAAAAATTGCCTTAGCAGATCACAGCCAATTCCCCGTGAATTTGCTTGAGGAACTAAATGCTCAGGAGCTGCCTGTGATTGTTACAGCTAAAGATGCTGTGAAGTTAGGGTCTGGCACTTTTGATAAGCATAAATTTTTTACCTTAACCCTTGCTGCTAGTGAGTATGCAGATCAGATCTGAATTGATTAAGTTTTAAGCTGGAGGTGCTATGCAGAACGCAGAAGTTTTTAAGTGGGACGATTTGCCAATGGATTCGCCGATGCCACTTTTAGAGCGTCAGCGAATTATCGGCAATAAAATGATGATTTCAAATGTAGTCTTAAAAAAGGGCTGCTTTGTTAATTCGCACTCGCACGAGAACGAGCAATTTGCACTTGTAGTATCTGGCGAGGTGCGCTTTGGATTAGGCAAAGAAGGCTCAGACAATTACCGCGAGTTAGTGCTGAAGTCGGGAGAAGTATTGTATTTACCTTCGTTTGTTGAGCACTCGGCTTTTG